>JAUVKA010000328.1 GCA_030592205.1 Bacteroidota bacterium
CGGCTAACACCGAGAATTATACCAAAAGCCAGGGATGTAAAGAGTATTGATGTTCCACCTTTGCTTATCCATGGCAAAGTTTGACCAGTAACAGGTAATAGTCCAACTGCAACTCCCATATTCACCATAGCTTGTAAAACCAGACCAATGGTAAGACCATTGGCCATGAATGCAGGAAATGTTCGATCGCATTTTTTAACAATCACCCCCGCCCTGAACAAAAAAGTTAGATATATAAAAAGGAGTGGCAAAGCACCGAACAGAAATCCGTATTCCTCAATAATAATTGCAAAAATAAAATCTGAATAAGCCTGTGGCAGACTGTGTTTCTGTGTACTATGACCGGCAAATCTACCGAATAGGCCTCCATTCGCAATGGCAATCTTGGCTCGGTCTGACTGGAAAGTATCACCTTCCTCAGGATTTATGAAGCTCTCTATTCTGTTTCCCCATGTTGTGGACCTTCCGCTTTCAAGTGAGTTTTTAGCAATGAAGTAGAATATCATACCCATTATCAGGCCTGCACCTAAAAGGCTAACAATATATATGAATCGGACCCGGCCTATATAAAGTAGAATGAGGCAGGCAATAAAAAGAATCCCTGCTGTTGACAGATTTGCTGGTAAAATCAGTCCGCATACTAAAGTTATCCACATTAGAACCGGCAAGAATCCCCGTTTAAGATTGCGTATAGTGGCTTGATTTCGACTTAGGTAACGGGCAACAAAGATGATAAGTGCCACCTTAGCAAGGTCGGAAGTTTGAAAGGAAAATCCCAAACCCGTTTCAATCCATCGGGGTGCCTGATTCAGCACCTTGCCCTTGAATAGGGTATACAACAGAAGTAATACAGCTACAAAAACAATCAGCTGTGAAAAAATACTGTAAAATTTATATGGGATAAGATGAGTTACATAGATGATAAACCAACCTACTAAAAGGAATGCTGAATGACGCATGATGAGCAAAGCCACAGTATGGTTTTCCTTGCTTGCCAGAGAAACTACTGAACTGGACACAGCGAGTACGGAATACACCGTGAGAATCACGATCATAATCCAGATCACCTTGTCGCCTCCAAATAGTTTCAGAACACTTTTCATCAAAAGAATTATTTACTCAGTCTTAATAATTAGTCGCTTATAAATGGCGTACGCACTCTTTGAACTGACGTCCTCTGTCCTCATAATTTTCAAACAGGTCGAAGCTTGCGCAAGCCGGCGATAATAATACCTGGGTTCCCTTTTGGGAAAGGTAATAGGCCATTCTTACTGCCTCGCTCATTTCTTCAGCATCAACGATTGTTTCCACAATTTCATCAAAGGCATCATGAATCTTGCTATTGTCTTTACCCAGACAAACGATTGCCGAAACTTTTTCCGCGACCAGAGGTAGCAGCATGGAATAATCGTTGCCTTTATCAACTCCACCGGCAATCCAGACAACTTTATCCTTCATGGTTTCGAGAGCATACCAGGTTGAATTTACATTCGTGGCTTTGGAATCATTGAGAAATTCAATTCCGTGTACCTGAATTACAGGTTCAAGTCGATGCTCCACCCCATGAAAATCCGTCAGACTTTCCCTGATAGTTTCTTTGCGGATTTCCAAAACCCGAGACGCAATTCCAGCAGCCATAGAGTTGTAGGCATTATGCTTGCCCTGCATGTATAGATCAAATAATGACATATTAAAAGAGTTATTATTTATGAGTACTCTAATTTCTTCTTGTTCAACCCAGGCTCCCTGTAAGTATGGCCCGGAATACCCGAATGGATACATATTAACCTTTGGACTTATTACACTTAGCTCCGATGTAATCACCTCATCATCTTGGAAGTAGATGAAATGATCAACAGGCCTCATATTTTGTAGAATTCTGAATTTTGAATTTTTATATTGTGTAAAATCATTCTGGTAGCGGTCAAGATGATCTGGTGTGATATTCATCATTATGGCAATATCAGCTCTGAAGTCAAACATTCCATCAAGCTGAAAACTGCTGATCTCAACAACATAATGATCATAATCCTCTTCAGCTACCATCCAGGCAAAGCTCCGTCCTATATTCCCAGCCAGCCCCACATTAACACCGGCATTATTAAGAATATGCCAGATAAGCATGGACGTTGTTGTTTTCCCATTACTCCCTGTGACACATATTTTCACGGCATCAGTGTACCGCCCGGCAAACTCAATCTCGGATATTATTGGTATTCCCGATTCACTCAAACTTTTAACAATAGGAGCAGTATCCGGAATCCCAGGACTTTTCACCACCAGGGAGGCACTTAATAACTTATTTCCAGAATGACACCCTTCCTCCCAATCCAGCTTGTAATCTGATAAAGCTTTTTTATATTCTGGATTAATTGTTCCGATATCCGATACAAATACTTCATAGCCATTTTTCCTGGCAAGCACGGCAGCCCCGACTCCACTTTCCCCAGCACCCAATATGACTATCTGCTTTGCCATACTTATCTGATTTTCAGCGTTACAATCGTTAATACTGCCAGAAATATTCCAATAATCCAGAATCGAGTTACGATTTTGGGCTCAGGATATCCAATTTTTTGGTAATGGTGATGCAGAGGAGCCATCAGGAATATTCGTTTCCCTATCCCGCTTTTTTTCCGGGTATACTTAAACCACAAAACCTGAAGAACTACAGATATATTCTCAACAAGAAAAACTCCACAAAGAATAGGAATCAGCATCTCCTTCCGGATTAAAACGGCAAAAACTGCGATGATTCCTCCTATTGAAAGACTTCCTGTGTCGCCCATAAAAACCTGAGCCGGATACGAATTAAACCACAGAAAACCCACTGTAGCTCCTATGAAAGCTGCAATAAATACGACCAATTCTCCTGAATTGGGGATAAACATAATATTAAGATAATCCGCTATAACGAAGTGGCCCGACACATAGGCTAAAATCCCCAATGTTACGCCCATGATAGCTGAACTACCCGTAGCCAGTCCATCCAATCCATCTGTTATATTTGCTCCATTACTCACAGCAGTGATAATAAAAATGACCACAGCTACAAAAATCAGCCAGGTCCAGTTTTGGGCACGACCGCCTAACCATCCCAGTATCCAGGAATAATCAAATTCATTGTTCTTGATAAAAGGGATAGTAGATGTTGAAGCTTTGATGTCATTGTATTCAAAAGCTTCTGGTTTTTCCAGAACCTGCTCTTCTGCTGATTTAATAATAACCGGTCCTTCAGATATGGATTGTTTTTCCCTGACAACTATATCAGGGTGAAAAAACATGACCAGGCCAACGACCAGGCCAAGAATGATCTGTCCTAATATTTTGAATTTTCCTGCCAGGCCAGCCTTGTTTTTCCTGAATGTTTTGATGTAATCATCTGCGAAGCCAATCATACCCAACCAGATGGTAGTGATGAGCATAAGAATCACATAAACATTATTCAGTTGAGCAAACAACAGGGTTGGAACAAGGATCGAAATCAGTATGATAACACCACCCATTGTGGGAGTACCTTCCTTTTCCATTTGCCCATTCAAACCAAGATCTCTAACTGACTCTCCTACTTGTTTCCGTTGCAGGTATTTTATCATTCGCTTTCCAACCAGGGTTGAAATCAACAATGCCGTGATAAGGGATAAAGCTGAGCGAAAGGAGATGTATTGAAACATGCCTGCTCCCGGCAGATCTAGATCATTGAACCAACTGAACAAATAATTAAGCATATTATCCCCTTTTTGCTACTATAACTGTTTCATTTTCATTAATTCCTCACGATCATCGAAATGATGACGTTTCCCATTTATTTCCTGATAATTCTCGTGTCCCTTACCTGCCACCAGTACAAAATCTCCCGTATGTGACAAGGCAAAAGCAAGTTTAATTGCTTCTCTCCTGTTTGTGAGGGAGAAAACCTGGGATTCCATGTCGGATGGTATCCCTTTTTTCATATCCTCTATGATTTTCTCTGGATTTTCTGATCTTGGATTGTCGGATGTGAGAATTACGATATCACTGTTACGACATGCAACAGAGGCTATTTGCGGCCGTTTGCCTTTGTCTCTATTCCCCCCAGCACCGATCACTGTTATAATCCTTTGGTCGGTGGAGCACATATCCCGAATAGTATTGAGGACATTTTCCAGAGCATCTGGAGTATGGGCATAATCAACGATACCAGTTATCTGGTCTCCCAGGTCAAATCTCTCAAATCGGCCTTCAACCTGTTGCATAGAACTCATCCCTGTAAGGACCTCATCATCTTTCCAACCCAACTCTCTGGAAACCCCGTATACGGCTATTAGATTGGAGGCGTTAAATCTGCCAATAAATGGAACCCATAACTCCTTTCCATTAATCTGCAGCAACATAGCCTGACTAATCTGCTCTATAAGTTTGCCATGATAATCTGTTATCGACCCTGTTGAAAATCGAACTGACCTTGCCACAGAATTTTGAAGCATGACTTCAGAATTTTTATCATCATTGTTTACCAGTGCAAAGGCATTTTGATCAAGATTATCAAATAGAGTCTTTTTGGCACGGAGATAAGCCGAATAATCCTCATGGTAATCCAAATGATCCCGGGAAAGATTGGTGAACACTGCTCCGGTAAATCTCAACCCTGCAACTCGCTGTTGATCCAGAGCATGTGACGAAACTTCCATAAATACGTATTGACAACCAGCCTCCACCATCAAATGCAAATAATTATACAGACTGATAACATCGGGAGTTGTATGACTTGCCTCATGGGAGTTTTCTCTAATCATTATCCTTATTGTGGAGATCAATCCACAGGGATAGCCCAATTTCTCACCTAAATCAAAAAGCCAGGTAGCAATACTGGTTTTTCCATTAGTTCCGGTTATTCCTATGATATGTA
>JAUVKA010000058.1 GCA_030592205.1 Bacteroidota bacterium
GAAAAGTTCAGTTCTAACCTATGCAAAAAACCTTGAGGGTCATATGCTGCTGGTTCATTCTCTGATGGATGAAAATGTTCATCCTCAAAACACTTTTCAGCTGGTACGGGCACTTACTGATGCAGGCAAGGATTTCGATTTTAAAATATATCCCCCTGGCACTCACGGTATAGCATATGATCTCACTTCTTACTTACTACTCCAAAAACAGTATTTCAACTATCTGGAGGAGCACCTGAAATAGCTATTGAATTTGAACTTTCCCGGTAAACACTTTTCCCTGGGTTACCAAACGACAAATGTACACTCCGGCTACCCGGTCACCTGATGCATTTCCTCCATCCCAGGTAAAATGACTTTCACCTTTGGGAAGATGACCATCATGAAGAGAGAGAATCATTCTTCCTGAAAGGTCAAAAATGTAAAGCTGCCCTTCTTGGGCTTCAGTAAGATAAATATCAATTGTAACTGATTCAACTGAAGGGTTGGGATAAATGCTAATATTGTTTTCTCCATTCACAGGAACATCCACACCGGCAGAGGCTTTTACCGGTATCCTCCACTGTGACCTGCCATAGGTAGCTGCCAATAAGGTTCTTGTTGGTGTATGAAGATTGAGATCAAGGACGGGAACGGTTGGCATACCATTACCCAGGATTTCCCATGATTCACCATCATCGTAGGTAACAAAAACTCCATTATCAGTAGCCAGATACAAAGTCCCTTTATTATCAGAATCAACGATCATGTTGTTAACAGGTAAATCCGGGAGATTAGAGGAAATATCCATCCAGGTCTGACCCAGATCGGTAGTTTTAAAAACATGCGGTACATAATCGTGGTACCTAATCCCACTATAGGTCACATAAGCAGTATTTTCATCAAATGGATCCATTGCAACACAAGTCACCCAACGCACAGGCAGATTTTCAGAAACCTTTGTCCAGTCTTTGTCAGCTCCCTGGTTTGTTGTTATCCATACATTACCATCATCAGTCCCGGCAATCAGATGGTTGGGATTAATTTTTGACACTGAGATGGCAGTAATAGTACCATAATTCCAGGGTGGTTGATTTCCATTTGTGAGATCGTCAGAAATCCTGGTCCAGGAAACAGCCCTGTTAGTCGACTTATATACTCTGTGAGAACCCAGATAAAGGGTTGATGGAGTATTAGGATCTAAAATATAAGGTGTTTTCCAGTTATATCTCTCTCCGCCGGCAGGTTTTGCTCCCGTGAAGCCCAGACCTCCATTAACAGAACGTCCAAAACCGCCCCTTTGAGATGCTGCATACACATATCTTGATTCTGTAGGATCAACACGTACAATAAATCCGTCTCCCCCATAAATTCTCGCCCAGTCGCTATTTGACCCTGTCATGGTACGAACAGTTCCATTGTCCTGGGTTCCGACCATTCTTTGGTTGGGATCCTGAAAGTTAACCTCGCAAGTATAGAATTGGGTTATTGGCAAATTAGTTAACAATGTATTATTGGTAGTACCATCTTCTGAAATATAAACGCCCCCGTCATTACCTATTACTACGAATTCAGGTTCAAGAGGATGAGCATATACTCCATGCTGATCAACGTGTAATCCATTAACTCTGTCAAAACTGGCTCCACCATTGGTAGATCGCCAAAGATGGAAATCAATTATCCATACTATCCTCGAATCATTGGGGTGCACCTGCATTTTACCAAACCACCAGGTATACATTGATCCGCCAATATTAGCATTCAAAGCTGACCAGGTATCACCGCCGTTAGTAGTTTTGAAAACATCATTATAGCTACCATTCTCATTAGCGTAAAGAGCATATAGAACATCAGGCTCTGATAGGGCAATATCAATTCCGATCCTTCCCATTGCACCGCTGGGCAATCCGCTTGTCAGCTCTGTCCAGTTATTACCACCGTCAACCGTCTTCCATATCCCACTGCTCTGGCCTCCGTAAGTCCTGTGATGAGGATACCTGACCCGCTCCCACATTGCAGCATAGATAATATCAGTATTGTTTGGATTGATACACAGATCAATACATCCTGTAGAATCATTCAGGAATAAAACATTTTCCCAACTCTGCCCTCCATTGAGAGTACGATAAACCCCTCTTTCCGGATTCGTGGAAAACACATTTCCCAAAGCAGCAACAAATACCCTGTCGGGATTCCCTGGATCTACCTCAACACGACCAATTCCACCGGCATTTTCCAGGCCCACATGAGTCCAATTGACACCGGCATCTGTTGATTTGAATACTCCATAACCATCATAGGTAATAGAACCCTGGCCAATATTTGGCTCCCCTGTCCCCACATACAAAATATTTTTATCCGTTTTGGTGATAGCCATATCACCAATGGATTGTGTATAATGATTTTCGAAAATCTGATCCCAGGTCTTACCTTTATCGGCTGATTTGTATATACCTCCCGATGCAGCTGTTACATAGATAGTTTCAGTATCAGTAGGATGCATCTCTACGTCAGTGATGCGCCCACCAACATTATATGGTCCCACCATCTCCCAATCTTCCTGACCGGATTTGAAACGTGCAGATTCTTCTCTTTGGGAAATTGCCTGCTGCCGAACCTCCTCGTACACCTCAGGATTAATGGTTTCATGTGGATAAATCCGCTGTGCCAGAAACCAATCCGTGGGCTCGAGCATTTTTTCAGGATCCTGTTGAATTGTTTTATTCTCATTACCAGGCAATATGAGTAACACTCCTGCTAAAATCAGGATCCCTGTCAATACGATTCCTACAAATTTTTTCATCTGATTAATTATTTATTTTTTTGCCCAAGAAGATTATAACATTTACACCATAAAATTACGGAATACTATATTAATAGCCCAATTCAAATTTTAAACTACTCAAGGGCCCTATAAATCTTTAAGACCGGGAAGGCCAGACTTCCCTTTTCAACCTTGTTTTCAATCAGGTATTCGTCGAAATAGTTCCAGAAAACTAAACCGTCATCAGCCTGAGGTTCTAGCAGATAAAACGCCAACCAGGCAAGAGGCTGAGCCATATCTACATAAATACTACCCTTGGGAAAAGTACTCTTTCCAGATTTAAATTCCCCTTCAAGTTTAACAGTTTTATGACCACCATAACTCTCACGTTCACTTTGTTTGAACTCACTGATATGGAATTTGTCACCTTCAAGTTTCATCTTCTTATTCAGCTCCACCAACTTGATTCCATGTTGTTTTAGTTTCCTCGTTACTTCGGTAAGTTCAGCCGGATATACATATCCACGAGGAACCTTGCTACTGATTGTCGGACTGAAATCCTTCAGGTGGAGGACATTGCTTATCCAACTCACTTTTCCGGTTCCCTCAACCCTTTGGCGCCTCCCTGTTGTTGCAGGACCCACAGGCCTTGTTTCTCTGATTAGCATATCAATAGTATCTCCCACCGGGCTGCGTTCATACCTGACTCCCTTTTCAAAAGTTCCGGCATTGTGTTTAATTTGATTTATAGTCTCCTCATCGGCTTTCATAACCAAATCCAGCATTTCCTGTCCATGCTCATTAGTGTATTCCAGAATGCTGGTCACCAGAAGGTAATTGGAGAGAACCCGCTTTTCAAAACGATCATGGGCAAAAGTCTCACTCAAAATTGCCATCCTGTTCCTCAAGCCCATGTAATTCACCATGTATCTTGGCAGGTGACTGTATGCAGTAAAAGTGGATTGCTGACCTTCCCGCATTCTCAGGTAACCATGCCAGAATACAGGAATGCCTGAGCGATCATTAACTTTTTTGCTAACAACAGGAAAAAGCTCTTCGCTTGTATAACGAGTAGGTTCCGGATCACCTGCAGATAGATAGGCTGGTGCATAACTGACTGCATAACCATGCCATGAGCCATTATCCGTGTGAAGATCAACAAATAACACCGGATCCCATGGAATAATAACTTTTTCAAGCAATGCCTTAAGCTCAAGAGCCTCAGCCTTCATTCCTTCACGGTTCAGGTCATATCCTTCACCGGAAGCCCTCTCACCGGTCAATAAGGGGCTTCCCTCCTGCGAGCGGCGGGTATTTCCAAGGCGGTTGTTTCCATCCGGATTATAATTCGGACAAAAAATAACTGTCTGATTTTTAATAAGATCTTTTCTGGTGCCAAAAGCTATGTCACGCATTATTTTCAATAAGGTTTCTTTCCCTTCTACCTCTCCAGCATGTATATTACCCTGAATGTATATAACCGGCTTGCCCGTTTCTTTGGCCTCCTGAGCATTTGTAAGCATAGGCTCAGAGAAAATAACAATCTCCAAAGGTCTCCCCTCTTTGGTAGTTCCAATGGTCTCAGAGGATGCAAATGAACAACTCTCCGTTAATACTCGTATGAAACTGCTAACATCCTCACTCAGTGAAGTTTCCTGATAAAGTGATTTCTCTGCCCGGGTAAGAAGTTCATCAGGATATCCAATTTTTTGAGCTTTAAGAACAGGTAAACATACCAACAGCCCGAAAACTATTTGAAGGTAAGACTTCGCTTTCATAAATTTGAGATTAAGTCAATTATCTCAAAAATAGATAAAAACATAGAGTTTAGTATTCCTTATGAAGCACCTTTAACAATTATTAAGATTGATGCAAAAAGTTTCTCTAAATAATGAGCATTTGAACTAAAAAAAAATTTATATGTGCCAGATTATTAATAAACTGGTTTTCTTAACATAGATCAATATTTCTCTGGAAATTACTTAATACTTTTAGTGACCAAAAAAATATCCAACATAGCTTGGAAAAAACCGCATAGGGGGGAAATCCTTTATCAGGTATTGAGGCACTAACTTATTAGTTTAAGTTATCAACAACTACGCAGCCTTACAGCGAAAGCCGGCTTTTTAGCCGGCTTTCTTGTTGTTTAAAACTTTTTTTGTATATTTGTGATCCATCTTTAAGCGAACCATTTTATAGAAAAGTGATATCTAATCCTGCCAATCATGGACAGTTTCTGGAAATCCGACCAAAATATCGACACTTATCTTTTACGTCTTCGTAATTGTATAGAAGCAATTAGTCCTACCTCTGAGGAAGACTGGCAGGCATTTTCAAGAAGCCTTGAATTTAAAAAATTTAAAAAATGGGAACTGCTTGTGGAGGTGGGAAAAGTGGAAAACTACATGTATTTCCTGGTAAAAGGAGCAGTTATGTTGGTGTATCCCCGCAACGGGATGGATTACGTAATAAGATTTAATTTCCCGGGATCATTCTTTAACTCTTATCATTCTTTTATTACCCGTGAACCTTCACAACTGAAGGTTGAAGCGGTGAATAACGTTTCAGTGTTTCGTATCTGTCGTACTGATATTGAAAACTTCTACAAGAGGTCTGCAGAAGCCAGAATGGTGGGACAAAAGATTCTTGAAGTATACCATTTTCAAAAAGAACAGCGTGAAATAGCTTTTCTTACTAAGTCGGCAGAAGAAAACTACCTGGAACTCATTCAAAATGATCCGGATCTGCAAAATTATATCCCATTGAAATACACGGCTTCTTATTTAGGAGTTGCCCCTGAAAGCCTTAGCCGTATCCGTAAAAAACTTGCCACCCGATCCAGGGTCAGGTTGTCAATTTAATCAAGCACAATCATTCAACTATCCATTCCTGTACCCCGGTTGACCATTCATCCTGCTGAACGATAATTAATTTCATGGCTGTTGTACTTATTGGAGAGAAGTTTAATTCGTTAAACTGATCTCTGGCTGTGCCATATTCATTTTTAGCCTCAACTTCTATCCAGATATTACCCTTTTTATACATCAGTTTCCAGGATTTTGGAACCCGGCAGCCAGCATTGAGATCCTTATCATCGAACCAAAACACTTTGACTTTCGAAACTTCGGCTGGTTCAGAAAAATCATACTGCACCCATTCAGTAGATTTTTTCTTGGGCCACCAGTGGATATGTCCAAATTCTTTGCTGGAAGATTTTTTGGGTGCAAGTTGATCATTAACAGTAGATAAGGGTCCTTTGCATGCCGAGGAGGTAACTTTTGACTTTGACGCAATAGTTGGAGTAGGTTTGGGTGAAGCAGATTCATCTTTTTCAGGTATCCAAACTGTCATTTCACCATTCCCTCGGTGCGCCCATGAGTAATATGGTATAGCTGTCATTACTACCTCTTTTTTGTCAAGTGAGCCATCAAGATTAGCAGTCAATGAATATCCCCGGGTTTCTATTACACCAACTCCGTTCAGCATGCCAGGCACAAAGTGATATTTCATCTCTGGCTCTTCTGACACCATGAGATGCAACACTTGTTTCTCCTCCTGGTCGGGCCATTCCAGACAGTAAACGAACGGACCCCGCTGAATAGCCACCTGCCCAATGTCAGCTTCTACTTTTTCATTTGCACGGATCCTGCGGATCTCCATTGGAAAAGTCATCCCAACCTTATCTCCAGCCGTCCATTTACGATTTACCACTGCAAATCCATTTTCTATTTTGTAATCAACCGCTTGTCCATTCACATTAATAATCACTTTACGGGAAACAGGATCCACAAAGCTGTAAAGATCGCTCGGAACTACTTCTTCGCCCGTCCACCCCGGTATTCTGATATTTAACTTGAACTTAACAGGATTCTCGGGTTGCAAGATGAGCAGCACCTCTTCTTCCCATGGAAAATTGGTTATTTGTTGCAGCTTCACAGATGTGCCTGCAAGTTCCACTTCAGCCTGATTCCCCAAATAAAGATTAACGAAAAGGTCATTATCCCTAACAGCATAGACATAACCAGGAATAGAAGGAATAAATCGTGTAAGATTACTTGGACAGCAAGCACATCCAAACCAGGCACTTCGCTTATGTTGACCCTTTGATTTTAATGGGTTAGGATAGAAAAACCTGTCGCCGCTCATACCTAATCCACTAAGCATTCCATTATACAGTGTCCTCTCCAGAACATTGATATATTTGGCATCCCCATGCAGTAAAAACATCCGATGGTTCCAGAAAATATTTGCAATAGCTGCACAAGTTTCATTATATGCACTCATGTTTGGAAGTGAATAGTTATCACCATATGCCTCCCCGGCACTCATTGATCCAACACCTCCGGTAATGTATAATTTTTTCCCAACCACATTATCCCATATCCGATCAATGGCGGTCAAATATTCTTCATCTCCGGTCAATGCAGCTACATCAGCCATCCCGGAATACATGTAATTAGCGCGAACAGCGTGACCAACAGCCTCTTCCTGGTCTATAACTTTCTTATGTGCCTGATGATATTCATCCCCCTCCAAGCCTCTGATATCAAGGAAAAACTTGGCAAGTTCCAGGTATTCCTGCTTTCCTGTTACACGGTATAATTTGGCTAATCCGATTTCAATTTCCTGATGACCGGGATAGTTTTCTTCTTTTCCCCATCCAAAATCCTTAACCAGCAGATCAGCACTTTTTGTACATATATCAAGAAAAGTGTTTTTTCCAGTCGACAGATAATGTGCTACACCTGCTTCATACATATGGCCAAGATTATATAATTCATGGCTTTGTTGGTGCACAAGCTCCCATCGCCGGCTGCCAGCCCATGGATGAGCACTGTCACCCATAATGGTTCTGTTTGTATATAGATATCCATCTGGTTCCTGAGCATCTCCTACCCGGGTAATCAGATCATCCAGATATGCTTCCAGCTCAGAATCCGACCTGTTCTCCAAGGAATAAGCGGCTCCCTCCATGATTTTATAGACATCCGAATCATCAAAGGGATAAATTGAGCAGAAACCACCTTCTTCTTTACCGGCAGCTATATCAAAATTCTTAATTCTTCCTGTTTGCTCACTTTGATCAAAAGCATAGGGTATAGTAAGTTTGTGGTTTAATTCAATCCTTGGAGCCCAGAACTGATCATTCACATGAACCTGATTAAAACTCACCGGTTGAATAGGGTAATCCCCATCCGACAAGGCTTTCTCCTGACATCCTGTAAAAACACATGCTAGCGGTATTAAAACCAGAAACAATTTTGCAGACAATTTTTTCATGACAAATGAAGATTTACAATATTTTTTCTCAATTATGCTATAAAGGTAGGCACCCTTTTCAAATGTTCCTATTCTACTAAATTTTCCTCTCTTATGCACCTTCTTTCGAAAATTCATAACTTAGAAAACTCGTCACTAAACTAATAATATGAAATTTAAAGCTATCCCTCTAATTAGTATTGGCCTGATAATCATATGCTTCCAGCCAGCACACGCCCAGGTGGAAAACCTGTCTGAACTGAGTATTCAAGAAATTATGGCCAAAGATTATGTGGGGATAAGCCCTCAGAGAATCCAATGGGCATCCGATTCAAAACGCATTTTCTTCAACTGGAATCCAGAAAATAAATCAAAGACTTCAGCCTATCAGCTTGATATTAAAACTAATGACCCAGTCCCTGTTGACCCCTCGGAGATGCAGGAAGCTTTACCGGCAAGAAAAAATCTTAACCGGAAAGAGAGTCTGGAGTTAATTACCCGGGGAGGAGATTTATCAATAGTGAATGTAAAGAAAGGTGATACTTTAACTGTTTTCAGTACCACAAAAAGAATCTCTTCAGCAAATTTTACCCTCTCGGGGAAAAAGGTCAGTTTTATTATCGATCAGGATCTATATTGGTGGGATAGTGAAACTGGCCAAATCCGCCAGTTGACGAATTTCCAGGAGAAAAAATCTGTACGGGAAAAACCTGAAAGCAATAAACGAAATGAGCAGGATGAATGGTTATACCAGGAACAGCTTAAACTATTCCCCAAACTAAAAAACTCCGGCAGAAGGTCACCATCAATGTATTATAGTGGCAGATTCGGTAGGCAAAGCGGAGGGGGAAATGCAACAAGCGGCCCTTCACCCATTTATCTTGATGGCTATTACGTTTACAATATCCAATTGAGTCCTGACGAGAGATTCGTGATTTATTCACTTTCAAAACAGGGTGAAAGATCTGAAGGCACTAAAATGCCCACCTATGTTACGCGTTCAGGATATACTGAAATTCAGAACACACGTAGTAAGGTAGGTAACCTGCCAGGGGAAATGAGGATGGGAATATTCGACCTTGAAAGAGATACTGTTTATCATGTAGATAATACAAGCATACCGGGTATTTATGATCTTCCTGATTATGCAAAGGATTATCCTGACCGCTATGAGGGAAAGGATCCGATTGAAAGAGCAGTTCGCTTCTCAGGCCCCAACTGGTCGGATGATGGAATGCATTGTGTTTTGTCAGCAAATGCTTCTGATAACAAAGACCGCTGGCTACTTCTTTTAGATCTTCCATCTGGTACAACAAAACTCCTCGATAGACAAAGAGATGAAGCGTGGCTTAGGTATGGCAGAGGAATAGGATGGATGCCGGATAATAAACGACTATGGTATATATCTGAAGCTACCGGATACCGGCATTTATATTGGGTGAATGTTGAAACGGATGAGAAAAAACAACTGACTGATGGGAACTTTGAAGTATCAGGCCCATATATGTCGAAATCAAAAAAACACTGGTATTTTTCCTCCAATGAAGTTCATCCTGGGGAAAAACATTTTTATCGTATGCCGCTCGAAGGCGGTGAAAGAGAACAAATAACTTCAATGGTTGGAAGCAATTCTGTACAACTGTCGCCCGATGAAAAAAATCTCGCTATCACTTTTTCTTTTGCCAACCAAATCCCTGAAATATATATTCAGGAAAACAACGCAGGAGCAGAAGCACAAAAAGTAACTGACTCCCGCTCTGATGTTTTTAAAGCCTATTCCTGGAGGGTTCCTGAATTTATCACATTTAAGGCAGATGACAAGGCCACAGTTTATGCCAGACTATATCAGCCTGAGAAGAAAATAAAAAATGGTGCTGCAGTTATTTTTGTTCATGGTGCCGGTTACCTTCAAAACGCTCACAAATGGTGGTCGACTTATTATCATGAATATATGTTTCATAATATCCTGGTAGATAATGGATATACTGTTCTTGACATAGATTATCGTGGAAGTGCCGGGTATGGAAGAGACTGGCGAACCGGAATCTATCGGTTTATGGGAGGGAAAGACCTCAGCGACCAGGTAGATGGAGCAAAGTTCCTCATTGAAGATTACGAAATTGATCCGGAAAGAATCGGATTATATGGAGGTTCATACGGTGGATTCATTACTCTGATGGCCATGTTCAATGCTCCTGATGTATTTGAGGCAGGTGCAGCTCTCCGATCTGTTACTGACTGGGCACACTACAGTCATGGATACACTGCCAATATTCTGAATACCCCTGTTGAGGACAGCATTGCATATGCTCGCAGCTCTCCCATATATTTTGCTGAAGGCCTGGAGGGGCATCTGCTTATGTGCCATGGCATGATGGATAATAATGTTCACTATCAGGATATTATCCGCCTTACACAAAGGCTGATCGACCTGGGGAAGGATAATTGGGAATTGGCTTCATATCCACTTGAACAACACAGCTTTACTGATCCCGATGCATGGACTGATGAATATAAACGGATCTTTAAATTGTTCCAGACCAATTTGAGAAATAAATAAAACCTTTGCTATGTTTCGTTCTTCTCTCTGGTTTCTTTTACTATTCTTAATTTCTGGCAGCCTGGCCGTTTCCCAGGAAAAATGGACTCTCGACAGGTGCATCTCCTACGCCTATGAAAATAATATCCAGCTAAAACAACAGAAGCTAACTATTAAGCTGGCAGAGAACAATTTACTTCAATCCCAATTAGAGCTCCTTCCCAGTGTCGGCCTCGGAGCCTCCCAAACATACCGATTCGGGAGATCCGTAGACCCCCTGACGTATGAATTTGCCACCGAAAACAGCAAGGGTAGCTCTTTTTACGGAAGTTCTGGGGTAGATCTTTTTACCGGTTTTCGCTCAATCAATTCTATTAAAAAGAATAAACTGAATTTAAAAATAATCCTCCAGGATTATGAACGGGCTAAGAATGATCTGGCTTTAAATATTACCAGATATTATCTTCAGATTCTGTTCAATAAGGAACTTAAGGAGATTGCCCGGCAGCAAGTTGGAGTAACAATCCTCCAGGTTAAAAAAACTCAAAGACTGGTTGATGCAGGATCCCTGCCCAAGGGTGATAAGTTGGAAATACAGGCTCAACAAGCCGGTGAAGAGCTCAATTTGGTGAATGCTGAAAATCAATTGCATCTTTCGCTGTTAAGCCTGGCTCAATTACTGGATATTGAAGATATTGGAAGTTTTGATATTGATATTCCCGGTTTTGATAATGTTGTTGTGGAAGATTTTCAGGGTTCGGCCGAGGAAATATATGAATCAGCAATACTCCTGATGCCCAGGATAAAAAGTGCCGAACTAGAGGTTCAATTTTATGAGCGTGAACTTGCTATTTCTAAAGGCTGGTTAAGTCCCTCCCTGTCAATGATTGCAAGTTGGGGTTCGGGCTATTCTGATAAAATCCTTGACTATCAAACTGGAAATATTATGGCTTTCCGTAACCAGCTTGAGTTTGCCAGTACAACAAGCCTGGGATTTAACCTGCGGGTACCGATATTTAATAGCTGGTCTGGCCAAACTGAAATAAAAAATAGAAAAATCGCCGTTTTAAATAGTAGTTATGAGCTTGATCTTGTTAAGAATCAACTACGAAAGGAAATCCAGCAGGCTATGGCTGATGCCCAGGCTGCTCTTAAAAAATACAGGGCCACCGATAAAACTCTAACTTCGCTTCAAGAGGCTTTTCGTTACACTGAAAATAAATACAGTGTAGGATTGTTGACCTCACTTGATTACAATGTGGCAAAAAATAAGCTCACAAAAGCTCAATCAGACCTCCTGCAGGCTAAGTATAACTTCATTTTTAATATACGTATTCTTGATTTCTACCGGGGCATCTCTGTTGAGCTCAAATAGATTTAATAAATGAAAATAATTTAGAAATGGCCCTGATTCTGCATATCGAGACATCCACCCCGGTTTGCTCTGCTGCACTGAGTCGCGACGGGCATTTGCTGAAACTAATAGAAACCAATGATCCCAGGTCGCATGCCTCCCGTTTAGCTCCATTCATTGACGAATTACTGAAATTTTCGAAACTGAGTATATCAGATCTGGATGCTATTTCTGTCAGCCTCGGACCGGGTTCTTATACAGGACTCAGAATTGGTGTTTCCACTGCTAAGGGCCTTGCATATGCTGCCACTCTGCCAATTATCGGAATCTCTACTCTCCAGGCTCTCGCCAACCGTGTGATAATGGAAAACAAGGCAGAGCTAAAAGACCTCGTTACTGATAACTTCCTCCTCTGTCCCATGATAGATGCCCGACGGATGGAGGTCTATACAGCTTTTTTTTCGCCAACACTAAAATTAGTAAGAGCTGTGCAGGCTGATATTATTGAGACAAATACATACCTCGAATACCTGGAATCAGGCCCGGTAGTATTTTTTGGAAACGGAAGCGATAAGTGCAGGGAGATCATCAAGCATCCTAATGCTATATTTTTTGAAGGCCTTGAGCCATCAGGCAGGTTTATGATACAATTAGCCGAATCAGCCTGGGAAAGACAGGAGTTTGTAAATACTGCATATTTCGAACCCTTCTATCTGAAGGATTTTATAGCAACCATACCAAAAAACAAAATCATCCCTCCACAATAAGCAGCTGGTATCAGCTGAATAATTGCATAATAAAGAGTTTAGCTTACTTTTGTCCAGAATCAAATTATACAGATATGGCAACTACTTCTGATATCCGAAAAGGAATGTGCATTGAACACAATAATCAGCTTTTCGCTATTATTGATTTTCAACATGTTAAGCCTGGCAAAGGCCCTGCTTTTGTGAGAACCAAACTGAAAAACATTACTACCGGTCGAGTTATTGATATCACTTTCTCCGGAGGACATAAAATCAATGAAACACGTGTAGAGC
>JAUVKA010000121.1 GCA_030592205.1 Bacteroidota bacterium
ATTTTTGCCATGATGCAAATAGCTCAAATTTAAATTGGAGTGTCAAGTTATTGAGAAATTCAAAAAGCTATCTTAAGATAATAAAGTAAATTGTTTAAAAAAATAGAGGGGGAAGAATTCCCCCTCTATTAATGAGAAACGATCTTTGTTTATTTACCTGGGCTTTTTAGCCAGTGTACAAAGATCAGATTTAAAGTAACTGCTAATACAACTGTTGTACCTATCGGGTTTCCAATGAAAAAACTGAAAAATAATGGAAACTGCTGTGCAACTCCAAAGGGAACAAAAGCAAATGCAATGCCAATAAAACTGGAAAAACCAACAATCAGTTTATTGGTTTCAGTCATTTTCATAGTTACGATCATTTGAATTCCAACAACCAGAATAGTACCAAATAATACAATAAGAGCACCACCGTAGATAGCCCATGGTATAACTGCAAAAAAGACTCCAATTTTGTAGAATAACCCGAAGAAAATCAATATGGCTCCACCGGCAACCATGATACTTTTAGCACGAACCCTGGATAGAGAAAGCACACCCAGATTCTGACTGAACGAAGTACAAGGGATGTTCCCGAAGATCGTAGTAACAAAAGAAGCAACTGTTTCTACAAATAGTCCACGATTAGCTCGTTCGGTTGTCATTTTTTGTCCAACCAGATTAGCTGTTGCCTGGTAACAACCCATAGTGTCCAGCACGTTACTAAGCTCAGCAATAAAGAGAATCAATACCACAGGGATAAAGTTCCATGATATGGTTAAAGGTCTTCCCATATTTCCTTCAAATAGAGCCCAGATAGTTTTAGGTGCAACAAACCAGGGAGCTGCGGCAACACGGGCAAAATCTATTTGTCCCATTAAAGCTGCTACAATAATTGCAATAATAACACCCCAGAGAACACTGGCATAACGTAAGATCCCTTTTGGTAACAGGAATGATATGAGCAAAGGAACACCCATGGCTATTCCTGCCAAGATCAGATTTGTGGAAGATACAACATTTCCACCATTTACATAATCGGGTGGGAATATCAAATCTACACAACTCACCTTTGCTAATCCTACTGCCATAACTATAAACAATGGTCCTAGAACAACCGGAGTGGCGACATAGGGTAGAAATCTTCCGAGCAATCCCTTTTTAAATGGGATTACTAATAAAATTGTTATGAAACTGACAACGAGCAAACCTACCCAGGCCATAATCGGACCAAGTGTATAGATCGCCGGAATCATTGCTGCGATAAAAACGATATGTTGAGCTTGAGCGACAGGGAGTTTCAGGACTTTGGTCTGAACCAGAGTCTCAATTCCCGCTCCCAGCAACATTATCATCATGAGATAAGCTGTAACAGCAATATCCCATTTAAAGATACTGGCAAAAATAATTGGAGTAACTAAAGGGGCTAGCATTAACACTAGAACATGTTGAAATCCGTAGAGAATATTTTCACCTAAACTTAACTTATCATCTACTCCGATAGTTAAGCTGGACATACTCTCAAAATCTTTATTTTGTTCAACTTCCATTTTTCTTCTCCTTACTTAAATTAGGTTAAATTCATTTTCAATCTATTTCTGAAATAATAGACATTCACTGCTTCCGGACATAAAGCTATTATAGGTAAAGCAACAACATTTCAACCTCCCTTGCTCATCTTTTACTTGTAATATTTATGGATTATTGCATTAAAAGAACATACACTTTTGCATAATCCGCAACCAATACAAAGTTCACTATTTATGTTTGCTTTCTTGTTTTCCATCCACATAGCATCATAAGCACAAACAGGAATACATTTTCCGCAACCGGTACAGATATCAATATCTATATGAGGAACAATAGGTTGAGTTACAGCCATTTGGCCATTTGCTTTTCTTTCCTGGATACGCTTTATTGTAAGTCCTCTGACCTCATCAAGAGAAGTAACTCCAAGGCCTTTCAACAGAATTTTCAAATTATCAATAATTTTTGTATATCGAACAGGTCCATCAACATGACCGGCTGTGACAACTCCAACAAGTGTTGCGCCAGCCATGATATACTGCAGGGCATCATTTGCATTTGTCACGCCTCCCACACCAAGGATCGGCAAGTCTATAGTCATTGCTGTTTCCAGACACATCCGTAAAACTAAGGGCATAATGGCAGGACCAGTTAAGCCGCCAATTCCTCTGGGACCTCCCAGCATTGGTTGTCCCGTTTTTGTATCGATCGCCAGAGCGGGTCCAAAGGCATCGGATACACCTATACCGTCAGCTCCTGCCTCTTTTACTGCTTTCGCCCATTCAGGTGTTATGTGATTATGAGAGCCGGAAAGTTTTACAACAACAGGTATTTTAACAGCCGCCTTTATGGCTTGTACAGTTGCGGTCATGCCAGCCGTATCAGCGAGTCCTGCCTCCTGATAATTCATATCGGGAAACATCGCATTCAGGATTTCACCCATATGCGGGCAGTGGGTTGGAGTAATGATCAGATCAGCTCCGGCTGCTTCAGCTTTCTTGGCTAGATCAGCAGCTTGTGCTGGGTAATAACCTGCTAAATTTGCAAAGACAAGAGCGTCTCCCTCTTTTGCCTCTTTAATACCTTGAGTAAACCAGTATTCTGAGGATTTGTCAGAGCCAAACACGGAATTTAACATCCCCGATTTATTAGGAACCTCAATAAAGCAGGGTAATACATCCGGTGCAGATTGGGGCACTATTGTTTTTGTGCAGATAGCGGACACTCCAGATATTGAAATCTCTTTGATCACCTTACCGCTTCTACCATGAACCCCAGCGGGAATAATTATGGGATTTTTAAGTGTTAGGCCACAGAATTTTGTGGTTAGATCTATATTGCTCATTAATAACCTCCGTATAATTAAATGTCTTTATAATACATATTTTCAATTGCCTTGGTCGGGCAGGTCCAAACGCAGCATCCGCAGCCATAACAAATATCTTTATGGATCACAGCTTTTCCGTTCTCGATTGTAATTGCATCGTAGATACAGGCATTCTTGCATTTCCCACATCCAATACAGATATCTTCATGTACCAGAGGAGGAATTGGCTCAAGATTACAATCCCATCCTTTTTCTTTACGCTCTTCTACCTTGCGTAATGTTAAACCTCTGATCTCATCCAGAGTAATACCCTTATTATCAAGATAATCTTCTAACTCTTTAATAAGTGATGTATATCTGTTCTGTCCTTCTAAATGGCCAACAGTACAAACACCAAAATAAGTGGCACCGGCCATAGCATATTCAATAACATCCTCTGCTGATCGAATACCTCCCGAGGCTATGATGGGTATATCATAATTCTGAGCAATTTCAAATACCATCAGCATGGCTATCGGTTTAAGAGCTCCACCCGACAAACCTCCATATCCACGAGGACCACCGAGTTTGGGTTGCCCTGTTTCAATTTCTATAAGCATTACCGGACCAATCGTATCGGTAACTTCTACAGCATCTAAGCCTGCTTTTACACCTGCTTCTATCCAAGGTAGAATAGAAGAGAAATGGCAAGCCGAGACTTTACCAATAATAGGTACATTAACAACCTCGCGTACAGCCTTAACTGTTTCGTAGAATGGTTTTGGATTATCCATTTCCGGAGGTGGAATTTTAAGCCCGGGAAACTGAGCTTCCAAGTTTTCAGCCAGATGAGGACAGTGTGTGGCCAGTTCGACCATATCTGCTCCTGCTTTAACAGCATTTATGGCTAATTCAGCTGCATCTTTCGGCTCTGCAGCAGCCAGATTTGCAATAATTGGAATTCCAGCTTCCTTAGCTAGAGGTATCTCTTTTTCAAACCATTGTTCGCTTGGCATAATTGCTGCCAAAACACAATTCAAAAACCCGTTATCCATTGGTATGCAACATGGTCTTGGGTCGAGAGCCGGGAAAGGTACGATAGTTTTTGTTGTGATTGCCCCCACTCCAGTTTTGGCCACATTTACGATCACCTTTCCATCCCTGCCATGTTCGCCTGCAGTGACTATAAAGGGATTTTTTAACTTAATAGATCCAATTTTACACTCAAGAACAGCCATGATCAAACTCCTTTATTTTCATAATTATAATCTAACAAAGAACAATTTTTTATACTTCAATCCCGTTTCTTTTCCACAAAAGCCGGGCTTCTTCAACACAGGTTCTTCTAACTTCAGCTTCATCAACAGTTTTCATTTTATAATTCTCAACAACGATATTTCCATCAACAATTACTGTGTGAACATGTTGTCCCTGGAAGGTCATTGTGAAATATGAGATTACAGTAGCAGCTGTTGTGGGGGATGGGGAATCGGGTTCGATCAAAATAATATCAGCCTTTTTCCCCTCTTTCAAGCTACCAATTTGATCCTCTATACCCATTGCTCTGGCTCCCTGCATGGTGACCATATCCAGCATTTGGAAGGGAGAGATTACCATCGGATTATGGTGATGATTTTTTTGAACCAGATAAGTATAGCGCATATATTCGGAGATATCCAAAGTGAAAAAGCAATCGTGCCCGATGGATACATTCATTTGTTTTTCCAGCATTTCGGGAACGCGAGCCACAGGATTACCACCCAGCGAATCGGTCATGGGTGTATAAGAAACTTTCACGTCGTTGCGTCGCAGAATTTCCAGATCTTCATCATTTAAATCTACACAATGTCCGGCAACAACATCGGGACCAAGTAGTCCCGCATCTTCAAGATATTGTGGTGCGGACTTTCCATACTTCTCCACCAAAAAAGCTCTTGGTATTTCAGAGATATGGATTTGTACACCGCATTTATGTTCATCAACAATTTGCCGAACCTTTTTTAAGGTCGCTTCAGAAACTGTAAAAGCCGCATGAATTGCAGGTCTGGCTTCTATCCGGCTGCCATTGTTCTTAGGGTATCTGGCCAGAAAGTCCAGGTTTTCCCTTATCCCTTTTTCTGCCCACTGCTGGCTCTGCTCTTTTAATATATCTTTTCCGGGGATTCTTTCGGTGATCTCATAACCCACTTGAGCCCTGATTCCAATCTCTTCAATTGCCCTGGCACTGGCCATGAGAGGACCCGGTAATGCATTTGGAGCTTCCACTGTTTCGCAAACCGTAGTATTCCCGCTCTTCAGCATCTTCATAGCTGAATAGCGTGTTCCCGCATATACAGCTTCATCGGTTGTAACATCTTCCAGCCATTCCCAGCCCATCTTCATCAGCATATCCCAGAACGATGTTAATTTTGAAAAATCAACCGGCATATTGTGACCCAGTGGATAAGACATGTGGGAATGGGTCATGACTAGTCCCGGCATTACAATTTTCCCATCAGCATCGATAACTTGTTTTGAATTTCCATACTCAGGCTCCAGATCAGATGTCTTACCAAGTGCCACGATCGTATTGCCAGTAACGGCAATTGCTCCGTTTTCAATTACAGTTCCGTTGAAACTATCAGGCTCCATCGTTAATATCAGCCCATTTTTAATAAATAAATCAGCCATTCTAACCTCCTATATTTTTATTAAACTCTTTAAAATGTCCTGTCTGGTAATGGGTAATTTTTTGAATCTTATCCCCGTTGCATTAGCTACAGCATTGGCAAAAGAAGCTGCTGCTCCTGAAACTGGAGGCTCTCCAATACCTTTTACGCCATATGGTCCGGTGGGATTATAAGTTTCTATAGAGATTGTTTCACTGGGGATTCTATCGTTTATGGTTGGCACTGCATAATCTGCCAGATTCGGATTTATTATTACACCATCTCGATATTGAATTTTTTCCAGATGAGCCAGACCAAAACCGGTTAATGAAGCGCCTTCAACCTGTCCTTCAAATGCTTTGGGGTTGACTACCTTCCCTGCATCATGAACAGCCACATGTTTTAATACCTTCACCTCTCCGGTCAGTTTGTCTATTCTTATACTCATCATGTGAGTTCCATAATTATAGGCAACATAGATATTGCCCTGGGTGTTTTCCTGATCATAATTTGCTTCCGGAGCTTTGGAGAAGGATAAATTCATCAGCGGAAATCCTGTCCAATAGGCAGCAACACATACTTCACGCAGAGGAATTTTGGCATTTTCATCAAAAACTAGTTGAGCAAAATTATTTTTTAGGATAATATTATTTTCTTCAGTTTTGAACATCAGAGCAGCCATTTTCAGCAATGAACTTTTTACTTCTCCGGCTGCTTTATAAACTGCCATGCCCCCAACTGTCGTACTGCGTGAGGCCACGGTCGGGCCCGAATCGTGGACAGAATCTGTATCTACCTGTTTGATAGTGATTTTATCCATGGAAATTCCCAAAACTTCAGCTGCGATCTGAGCAAAAACTGTTCTGGAACCCTGACCCAATTCAGTTAACCCGATGCCAATAAGAGCACTTCCATCCTGCATCGCCTGAACGCTTGCTCCCACAACATCTATACCTTCTGCGCCATTGGAGATACCCTGATACATGCTGGCAAAGCCTGTTCCGTATAGATAACGCTCCTCTCTCTCGGATGGTAATTTATATAATCTATTAAGATCAATAACCTTATCAATGGTTTCGATCAGTCCTACAGATTCCTGGAAGACCTGACTGGTTGCATTCAGATCTCCGGGTTTTAACGCATTTTTTCGTCTTAACTCCAGAGGATCCATTTTCAGCTTCTTTGCCAATTCATCCATCATCGATTCTGAAGCAAAGGTTACCTGAGGAACTCCAAAGCCGCGGAAAGCACCACAGTAGGTTTTATTGGTGTATATGGCTGTCGATTCGACCTTGATGTTGTCGATTATATATGGTCCGGCGGAATGAATTAAAGCCTTCATAACAACGAAAGGGCTCTCAGCTGCATAGGCTCCACCGTCGAGGAGGATCTTTATCTCTTTTCCTGTTATAGTGCCGTCTTTTTTGGCAGCTATCCGATAATGAATTCGAGAGGCATGACGAATTGTTGAACCAACAATAGATTCTTCTCTTTCAAGGCAGATCATTACAGGCTTACCCTGTCGTACTGCAGCCACAGCAGCCAGGCTGCCAATCTCGGTTGCAGCATCATCTTTTCCACCAAAAGATCCGCCGGTATATGCTTGAATCACTTTAACCTTAGCTACCGGAACATTCAGGTTCGCCGCGATATGACCTCGAATATGAAAAGGCGACTGGCAGGAGGCGTAAACTGTGATCCGATCATCACCAGAAGGTATAGCACAGACAGCCTCTGTTTCCATATAGGCATGTTCCTGATTAGAAGTTTCAAAAGTATCTTCCAATATTATATCAGCTTCGTTAAAAGCTTTTGTACTATCGCCTTTAATCAATTTTTTTGAGACAGTTATATTACCCGAGGCATGAATTTTGCGAGCATCCTTAGCCAATGCTTCATCGATCGTCAGGATTGGAACTATCGGCTCGATTGTTGCCTTCACAGCTCTTGCTCCGGCTTTCGCTGCTTCTACAGATGTTCCTAATACCAGGCAAAAAGATTCACCGGCATATCTTATCTCTTTTTCTGCCAGCACAGGTTGATCATAGGGGGGAAGAATTCCTAAAATATTACCACCCGGTATATCTTTGGGTAGAATTACATCTACAACTCCAGGGATCTTAAAGGCTTGTGAAATATCGATATCCTTTATATATCCGGCTGCTAGTTTAGAACGGCAGGCATAGCCATGTAGAAGATTGGGAAAATTAAAATCGCCACTGAATTTTGCTTTACCGGTTACGAGTTCCCTACCATCAATTTTTAAAGCCGATCTTCCAACTTGGGTCAATTCCTTATTTTTCATTTTTCAGCTCCTTGTAATTTAAGAGCTGCAGATTGGACTGCTTTAATTATTTTTGTATAGCCGGTACAGCGACAGATATTACCGCTAAGTCCCTCTTCAATTTCTATCACGGTGGGAGCAGAGTTCTTTTTCAATAATGCTTTTGTACTAAGGATCATACCTGGAGTACAGAATCCGCATTGCACAGCGCCCTCCTCTATAAATGCCTGCTGGATAGGGTGTAATTCTCCATTTGTTCTTTCCAGATATTCAATTGTTGTGATCTCTTTCCCCTGTAACTTGGGAGCCAGGAGTAGACAGGAGCAGACGGGATCACCATCCACCAAAATAGTGCAGGAACCACATTCACCTTTGGAGCAACCGCATTTTGTGCCGGTAAGCAGTAGTTCATTTCTGATCAGATCTAAAGCCCGCATCTCAGCAGGTACATCTACCCTAGTTTCTTTTCCGTTACAGATAAATTCGATCAACATGACTGGGGCTCCTTTAATAGTTGTGTCATAATGTCTCCAAATAGACCAATAATTACATCTTGCCTGTATTGAGCAGTAGAGCGTACATCATCAATAGGGGTAATACTGGCTTGTACTAACAGGGCGGCCCGATGTATCAATTCGGGTTCGGGGCTTGTATTACAAAGCATCTCTTCGGCTTCAATAATTCTGACCGGTGTGGGAGCTACTGAACCGGCTGCAATACGTATCTCTTCTATTAGGCCAGATTCCTTAGATCTTTGTAGCCACACAGCCAGGTTAACCTGAGAGATAACTTGTCCATTACGCTGACCGATCATCCTGAATCCGGAGGCACCAGATAAATATTCTTTATTGATCCGGATCTCCGACAAAACTTCATTCTTTTTCAAGACTGTTTTTTTGGGACCCAGAAAAAATTGTTCAACAGAGATTAAGCGTTGACTATTGACGGATCGCAACAGGAGAGTAGCATTCAGGCATATAAGCGGAGTCAGAGTGTCACCACAGGGTGAAGCGTTGCAGATATTTCCCCCGACAGTGCCCACATTTCTGATTTGGGGTGAGCCAATTGAATTAGCACCACTTCTTAAGCAACAGGGCAAGCTACTGTTGGCAGCAATTTTTGCAATGGTCGTAGCTGCACCGATAGAGATACCATATTCCTCTTCCTTGATGCCGATAAGTTCTTCAATATTTGTTATATCGATTAGTTTTTCTGGTCTTTCACCCGATCCTTCCATAATTATGATCAGGTCTGTTCCACCGGCTATGATCTCGCTTTTACTCTCTGAATCTAAAACTAACAGCAACTCTTTCAAAGTTGCAGGCAGGAAATATTGCATACAAAATCTCCTTTTAAAACAGAAATTTTAAGATTTTTTAAATAATTTAATAATAGCATCTGGACCAATGGCCAGGCTCTTTTTCAGTTAATTCCGGTTCCTTTGTTTTACAGATATCTTTGGCATATGGGCAGCGGGTAATAAATCGACAACCCTCCGGTAAATTGACAGGGCTGGGGATCTCGCCACTGGATTTGATCTCTTTTGGTAATAATTTTTCTTCCTCTGCACTTACTACAGGGATAGAAGATAATAGCATCTTAGTATAGGGATGTAGAGGGTTTTCAAAGAATTCACGGGTAGTTGCCAGTTCCATGATCTTTCCCAGGTACATGATGGCAATACGATCTGCAACATTGCGCATTAAACTCATGTCATGAGTTATGAATAGATAGGTCAGGTTCAGTTTATTTTTTAATTTCATCAGGGTATTGATGATCTTGCCCTGCACTGAAACATCAAGTGAACTGGTGGGTTCATCCAGGATAAGAAATTCCGGATTAGTAGCAATGGCTCTAGCTATTGCTACCAGTTGTTTTTCACCTCCACCGATCGAAGGTGTAAACTTATATAGATACTCCTG
>JAUVKA010000397.1 GCA_030592205.1 Bacteroidota bacterium
CGGTCATTGGAATAAGCTCAAGATTAACTTGATTGTCAAACTCCTTATTGAAGAGCAAGGCCATTTCGCCAATAGTTAGTCCGTGTCGCATCGGTATCTGTCCCATGCAAACAAAGGAGTACCATTCAGGATCTGGTAAGTTACCCTCAATAGTTAAACCATCAATTGGGTTCGGGCGATCCAGAACCAGTATTCGAATATCCTTGCCTCTACATGATTCCATGATGAGATAAAGTGTCCAGATATATGTATAAACCCGCGTGCCAACATCCTGAAGGTCGATAATCAGGGTATCCAGGCCCTCCAGCATTTCAGGTGTAGGCTGTCTGGTATTGCTATACAAGCTATAAACCGGAATGCCAAGGGATGGATGAACCTGATGACTGGTTTCAACCATGTTATCCTGATCCAATGTAGCAAATCCATGCTGTGGACCAAAAAGTCTGTCTAGTCGCTTTCCAATTAAATTATTTATAACAAGATGCCCCGGTTCAAGTCTTGCGGTTACGGAGGCTTCATGCCCCAGGTAAGCTACCTTGTTTCCAAGGTTTAACAATAGCCTTGAGTCATTTGTTAGTTTGTCAAGGCCGGTTTGAATTTGCTTAGGCATAGGTCAAAAATTTAATGAATCTCCTTATTCCATTGGATCAGGATTCTCTTTCTTAATAATCAGCTTGTCTTTTGCAGGCAGAGCAGGGAATGGATTATGGGGTTCATGCTGGTACCAATATGCTACAGAAGCAAGATCATCCTGAAGCGGAAGATATCTTCCACCACTCTGCCATCCCAAACTCTGAATAGTTACTTTCAGGTCATTCTCGAAACGTATCGGGTCAAGGATATGCCAGCGGTACTGTCCGATTTTGGTTTCGTATGATATTTCAGGATTGTCTTTAAAATAGTGGAATCCGGCATAAGGAGTACTGAATTTTTCGTATTGAACCACATCATTTTCATCTCTATGGCTGCCATAACCATATGAACCACAGAAATAATCCTCTTCACCGGTTCCACAGATTGTAGGAAAATCATTGTCGCCATCCATGAAGAATTTTATTTCTCCTTCTCCCCACCAACCAGCGTTATAAGCACCATGAGTAAGGTAGGTGCCAACATAATGACCTTTTCCTTTGATATTATCCACTATCGTATAAACTTCTTCGGATGGTAAAGGGTGTGTCCTGTTAAATTGAGCATGGAAATATGCAGCATCGTCCGGTACATCAGTTAGTGTATAATCAATCTGATAGTATATGGTAGCTCTGTCGTCGCTAATATTTTCCATTGTTATTCTACATTTTTTACGGAAAGGCATCTGCCAGTAGCAGTTTAAACCGCTGCGTGGATTTACACAAATGGCCAGTGATTGTATTCGAGGTTCAAATGACATTCCCCATCCTGAGGCAAAAAAATCGCCTACAGGAACTTCAACAGATGGCTCTGTTTCATCGTCCCAATAAAATCTTATTATAACTAATCGGTAATCACAAACGGGTGTCATCCAGATATGTTGAATGGCTCCTTCTCCTTCGATTTCTGCAAGGGTAAATACGTCCCCGGCTTGTATATGGATATAAGGATTAACTTTCCATCCTTGTCCAAGATCACGGGCTGCATTTGCTGCGCTGCCCTCTTCCAGGGTTGCCATTCCGCCTTTACCTTTTTCTCCTGTAAGGTTTTCAGGACTGATAGAACGGGATTGAGCATCTGAGGTACGATAAAGCTTACCCATGGATAAATCAAGTCCGTTAAATTTTTCGGGCTCTTCTTTACAGCCTGAAATAGTAAGCAGAATGGTGAATAGAATAAGAATTGATTTGTTCATCTCATTATAATTTTAATTTATTTTGTATTCGATGCAGCTCGCCAAGTAATATTCTTCGTGTGTCCCGATGCAAATCGGTATGGCTCGGTTCATGGGATTGTTTTTTTTGATTAGTTTTTGTCATGATAGCATTTACTGGAATCTGCATACTAAGATATTGATTTTTATTCTGCAAATATTCTACCACCAATGAATTCCCTCGTCATCGAAAGTGAAAATACGCTCTTCTTTACGTGAATTATTTTCAACCAGCCAAAACAAAGCATTATTTGGAACTGAATTGAACACCAGAGGTTTATCTTTTTGAGAGATAATAGTATCTACGACTATCCATTTCTTATCCCAATAATGTAGAATATATTCAGTAGCATCTTTGAAACTGGCTTTTTCAATTTCGTCGGTAGTTTTTACTATCGTTCTTTTTGTAGTTGAATAAAGACTTACACTTGTTAGATTTAGGGTATCAGGTGTAAAATATGTGATGTTTGCATTTTCGTCTAATAAAAATGGCTTGTTAGCTTCCTGTAATTTACCATCCTTGAAGTAGCACGGGAGATATACAATTCCCCGTCCCATATCAGAGAATATTGCCGTTTTTTCTTTTATTTCCCCCCAATGAATTGCTTTCCATTCTCCCGAATTGAAAACCGATAAATAAGCATAATTTATACTATCAGGCTGCTCTTCTATAAGTTCAATTTCAACATTTGCAGCATCAATATAATCAGCCGTTACATCTCTATAATTATTTTTCCTTAACCAAGGTGGCAAAGACTCATAATCGGGGGCTATCATTGCTAAACTATTCTTCTGCTTCGAGAAAGCTTTTCGATAAACCTTAGCTTTTAAATTATTTAATTGATAAACATAGGGATCATCTAAACCACCCATAAAAATCACAACTTCTTTATCCTTAGTTAAACTTGCATTCCAGGCGTGGTTATTTCCAGTATTTGGCCAGGCAGGAGTATAATCGCTCATAACCGGGATCCCTTGTGATCGCATCGCATAGATTGCCAGGTTTGTCATATCCTCGCACCTGCCGCGTTTATAATCAAGCATCTCACTTAATCCTAAATCTGTAGGGTGGCGATAAAACAGAGCATCGAATTTATACCAGGTTTTAATTTCCTGATTAATCAGAGTTGCAGCTTCAATTGGGTCGTTGAGATCCGTCATAGAATCTTTTAGCCAATTATATTTTTCAGAAAACTGAGTCCTCCAATCTTCAACAGGTTCATTGCTTGAGCGATAGGGTAGGATGTATTCGCAAAACTCATTGAAACTTAGGTTTTTCGACCAGGGGTTCTCCCAGGCCTTAAAGGCTAAATCGATATTATTTATCAAATATTCGGAACTCAAAAATTGCAGATCATAGATCAATGTATCCTGAGTAAAACTGATGCTTCCAATTTGGGTTTCCACAGAATCCCAGGCTGTTCGCATTACATCATAGTTGGCGTACTCTAAGACTTTAAAATCTACGTTTTGTCCTGCCGTGTCAACAATTTTCTTTTTAGAATAACAGTGACCCGGCATATTTTTAATTAGAAAATATGCGGCTTCCAGTTTTAAAGAATCACTTTTATAATGATCTAAAACTTTCTGTAATTCTGATCTATTACTTTTTGCTGAGTCCAATGCAATTAGGACATCATCAGGAACTGTTCCATTGTTTTGTTGACAAGAAAAGAATGTAAATGCTATGATTACTATAGATAGTAGCTTCTTCATATTGTTTTTGCTTTAGGTTTCTAATAACAATTAGTGCTTACTGGATTCTCTGTTTTCCCAGCCGCTTTTCCCTTCATCAATAAATATTTCATGAACAGTCCTTGATACGCGTTCGTCAACCTCTTCAACTAAGCGGATTCGTAATGGGTTGGTCAGGCGTTTTTGCCAATAAAGTACCGGCTCATAAGGTTCTCCGCCATTATCAGTTTCATAAGTCAGATAGGCCCATTTTTCTTC
>JAUVKA010000256.1 GCA_030592205.1 Bacteroidota bacterium
ATGAGGACTAATACGCGGGATAGGTCTCTAGCCTAGAAAGCAGGTAAGTTCACCTCATTCCTTTTCAATTTTACAGCATATTATTTAATTATGCTAATCTAAAAGAAAGCGGGAATCCAGTAGCGCACCACCTATGTTTCGCCAAACAAACCTTAAGCCTTGTTTTAGGGAAAAAGTAAGAGTTTTATCGCTGCTCCAAAAATTATCACGAGCAGAATTATCCGCACCACTTTGGGTCCCCAGCTTACAGCATACCGACTGGCAACCAGCGCACCCAACATATTTCCAACTGCCAGAATGAGGCCGGCTTTCCAATTCACATGGTCGTTGTAGATAAATATGGCTAATGCAAATGGAGTATAGCATAATATAATGAATAGTTTTATGGCATTTGTTTTAACCAGATCAAACCCGGCTCCCAGAACTAAGCCTGCAATCAGGAAAAAACCTACACCAGCCTGAATAAATCCACCATACAATCCAATCCCGAAGAAAATAATTATTTGAAGCAGGCTGGGTTTGGCAGAAATAATACCGGCCCTGCCTTTGACCCAAATATCAGGCTTAAGAATTATTAGAAAGAACATGAATACCAACAAGCCCCCAATGATCTGAGTCATAATAAGCTCGTTGATATTTACAGCAAACAATGCTCCTATTATAGATCCAATTACTGCCGGGATCGCCAGCCAGATACCTTCCTTAAAGGTGAATACTTTTTGTTGCTTGAAACTGGAAACTCCAACAACATTTTGCAGTAAAATGGCAATTCTGTTGGTTCCATTAGCCACATTGGCAGGTAAGCCCATGAACATCAATAAAGGCAGTGAGATCAACGAACCGGACCCCGCAAAAATGTTAATAAAGCCGCATAGAAAGCCCGCCCCTATCAGAGCTGGGATGAAATACCATTCCACTTGTAATAATTATGAATTGTAAATTATAAATAATAATTGTTAATGGCTTAATGCTTAATGAGTTTGCTTGTTGTTTCTTTAGTTTCCCTTTTAACTTTGATGAGGTAAATACCTTGTGGTTCATTCGTAATATTAATGGATTTAATCATACCAGGAGCGCTATCAAATCGGTCTTGGAAAATTAGTCTTCCAGATAAATCGGAAATTGTGATTTCTGTCTGACCACCTAATTGAAGCTTAATATTGAATTCCCCATTGGATGGATTGGGATAAATTTTGATATCATCACTTAGCTGCTGACTATTGATACCAGAAGTATAATCGACATTCCATGTGGTAGTGAACATTCCGCGACCATGTGTGGCAGCTAGAATAGTATTATCTGATTTTCTTAATTTGATTTGGTCGACACGAACATTGGCCAGTCCGTCAACCCTGGGGCTCCATACAACCATTTCATTTTGAATCTTGGTGGTAGTCCATGTACCCAGTTCTGTAGCAAGCATTACCTGATCACTATTGTCAGGATGAAACAAGGCCCAGCGGACAGGCATGTCAGGTAGATCACCCTCCTTATTTTGCCAGTTTTGTCCGCCATCTACACTCAACCATACTGATGCCACTCCATAATTTGAAAATGTAACAAGTAGTGTGTCCTCTGTTTGTCCTATGTCTATGCATGAAATGTTTGCTGTTGGGAAATCCCGTGAAGTAAGATCTGTTAAGGCTCCAATTCGTGCAGCATCTTCCAGTTTAAATAATTTTCCGGCCTGTGTCCCTATGAATAAGGTGCTTTTGTCCTGAGGTGAATGTTCCGACCACTTTATGCAGGAATATGGAACTGCTGAATGAGTTGCCATGTCATATAATGATCCATTGATATTTGAACTAGTTACTCCGGCTACCAATAATGTATTTGAATTTGTACCTTCTTCTCGCTGTCCATTGGCAAAAAGGATATTATCCCTCCAATTGTAGTCCATGGCATTAATAAATGTGCCACTGCTAAAGCTCCTGCCTCTATAATATACTGGATCTTCTTCCTTTTCAGCGTTATACAGGTAAACTGAATTGTGGTAAACGGTGGTGATATGAATATTGGGCTCATTTTGATCAATAAAACACAATGCTCCATCTCCACCCGAAAGCATGTCCTTGAAGGTTGGGATATTGTCTCTTTTATAGAACATGGTGCCGTTATCCTGCAAGCCGCCCACGAAATGAATTGCCCCTGCATCAGGATGAATAGCTCCTGAATAATACTGAAGAGTGCTGAATCCCTCGTTGTATTCATAAAAGATAGGTCCTGAAGCTGAGGCTGTTGTAGTGCCAAAAATACCCCCATCTGTTGCAATTAGCATATCAACGTCGCTTCCGGGACGGAATTTGAATGCGTGAATATCTGCATGCACATAATCAGGCGAACCATTGCCATACATTTCGGCCCAATTGGATTGTTTTGTCCAACTGACACCGCCATTAACACTTCTCCATGTATCCAGGCCACCCATCCAAAGCAGGTTAGGATTAATTGGACTCACCTGAATTACCAGGGCATGCCAGGCCAGGTATGCGAAGGTATTATTTGAATCGCGCATGGGAATATTCAAACTCGACCAGGTTTGACCTTTATCAGTGCTTTTCAGAATATATACACAGTCGTATCCGACAAACTGATCTGATCTGACATATCCGCCAGCGATCACAGCAAACATAATATCAGGATTAGAGGGCGCATTTGAAATCATTACACGGCCAGGGTGGATGTAATCCCGTGAATTGCCTGATATACTTCTTCCGTCAATTATTTCATCATGATATGTAGCATTTAGGGTCCAGTTGATCCCATCATCGGAATAGAGCAGACATGAACCTCCATTACCATCCAGATTAAATGTGGTTCCGACGAAAATCCTGCTATTGTCAGAGGACATTTCAATATCCGAAGGTGCATAGGGTACATTTTCCCCTTCAATATTTGGCATCACCTGAGTCCAGCTTTCTCCTCCGTCAGTTGAACGGAAAAGTCCATCAGTAGGAACACTTTGATGGCCAACACCTTTATATATTCCAGAGATAACCCCGGCATAAATCACACTATGTCCTTCTTCATCCCGTACAAGTATGTCTGTAACATAGGCCCAATCCTTTGTTGACGGGATTACCTCCCAGGTTTCGCCGGCATCTTTCGACCTGTAAATTCCAGATCCCCGACCAGAAGACTCCCGATAAATTATGAGTGCAGTTGGACTTTCTCCAGTACCCACATAAAAAGTATTTGTGTCGTTTGGATCATAAGTTATTGAACTGATTGAAAGGTTCGCCCAGAAATCATCTACAGGCTCCCAGTCTTTATGAATAAAAGGGTTTTCATTCACCCAAAGCCCTCCAGTTACTGAGCCAGTCCAGACTTTATAATGAGTTGGATCATTGGGATCAAACATCAATGCTCGTGCTCTGCCTCCCATATCTGTTGGGTGAGCGGTCCACTGAATATCTGTTGATCCAGATTTCAATCTATCTGCAGCTTGCAGGGCTTTAGAATGTTCCAGACCGTCCCTTAGTCTCCATGCCGGAACTGCCTGTAATTCAGGGTCAAAGGTTTTGATGTAATCAGTAAATGCTGCCAGATCTGGTCGATCCATTGCAGGCTCTTCATCATTAGCAGTTATGTTTGAAAAGGGAAAACTTGCATATTCCTGAACAAGGAATTTTTCGTACAGGTCCCTGCTATCATTTGAATTATTTGTCAAAATCAATACACCAGCTATGAAAAGCATGGCCGTTGATAGACCTAAAAGGAGTAAGTTTTTTTTCTTCATCTCATTAGTTGTTATTATTTTTTCGCCATTACTGGACCAGGATAAACCCTGTCCCTACCATTCATTATTTGTCATTCGTCATTCGTCACCCGGTCCCTGAGCGGAGTCGAAGGGCGTCACTCGTCACTCGGTCCCTGAGCGGAGTCGAAGGGCGTCACTCGTCACTCGTCATTTGTCATTCGTCACCTGTCACCCGTCACCTGTTCATTCCGCGAACATTGGAAAAACAGACATCATTTCGTTTACCTGCTTCTTAACTTTCTCAATTAATTCGGTATTCTCAATATCTACAATTACTTGATCCATCAGATCAACAATGGGCTCCATATGCTCTTCTTTTAACCCTCTGGTAGTTATTGCCGGAGTCCCAACACGTAATCCTGATGTTTGGAATGGGCTTCTTGAATCGAAGGGAACCATATTTTTATTTACAGTAATATCGGCCTGTACGAGTGTGTTTTCCACTAGCTTGCCGGTGATCTCCGGGACTTTGGTGCGAAGATCAATCAGCATGCTATGATTGTCTGTGCCTCCCGATATTACTTTATAGCCACGATCCATGAATGCCTGGGCCATAAGGGCTGCGTTTTTCTGTACCCGTTCCTGATAAGTTTTAAATGCCGGGCTTAAAGCTTCTCCAAAAGCAACAGCTTTTGATGCAATGACATGCTCCAGTGGGCCACCCTGAATACCTGGGAAAACGGCAGAATTAATGAGAGAGGACATTTTTCTGATTACACCCTTTTTGGTGGCTTTTCCCCATGGGTTTTCAAAATCCTTTCCAATCAGGATAACTCCACCCCTTGGGCCCCGTAGGGTTTTATGGGTGGTTGAAGTTACAATATGTGCGTATTTTACTGGATTATCAAGCAATCCGGCTGCAATAAGACCGGCAGGATGAGCCATGTCAACCATCAGGATGGCCCCGATCCGGTCAGCAATATCCCGCATCCTGGCATAATCCCACTCTCTGGAATAAGCAGAGGCTCCACCAATGATCATTTTTGGCTTATCACGCAGGGCCACTTCCTCCATCATATCATAATCCACCATCCCTGTATCTTCTTTTACCCCATAAGCCACCTGTTTATAGAGAATTCCGGAGCTGTTAACCGTAGATCCATGGGAGAGATGTCCTCCATGAGACAGATCCAGACCCATAAAGATGTCGCCGGGTTTGAGAACGGACAGGAAAACGGCCATATTAGCCTGGGCTCCTGAATGTGGCTGAACATTGGCATATTCAGCATCATAGAGTTCTTTCAGCCGATCGATGGCAAGCTGTGCTGTCTGGTCAACTATTTCACACCCTCCATAGTAACGGTGTCCCGGGTAGCCCTCAGCGTATTTATTAGTCATAACTGAACCCATAGCCTCTAAAACCTGCTGACTTACAAAATTTTCAGACGCGATGAGTTCAATCCCATTTTTCTGACGCTGGTATTCCTTTTCAATAAGATCAAAAACAAAATTATCCCTTTTCATAATAAAAGAATTATTCTACTGTACAATTAGGGGCATAAAGATAGATATTCCCTGCAAATGGGAGGGATATGGTATTATGATTTTAGTGAAGTTTTAATGTTTTATAACATATTGAAACCCGGTAATCCGAATTTTTGCTTGAAATAAATAATTGTGCGTAGAAACAAACTAAAACTCTTTGAATATCTTTGCCGTTTAGCATTATGAAGGAAACAAGTAAAAGGCGCAAGATAAATCCTCTGGGCCGTTTTTTGAAATGGCGGCTTCGGCATGTCAGTAATAAAAATTTCATTCTGGTACTCGCCGTGATTATTGGAGTAACAGTTGGTTTAGCTGCAGTATTAATAAAAACATCGGTCCACCTTATTCGTACAATTCTTACCCAGGGATTCTCGGCTGATGTTTATAATATCTACTACTTCATTTACCCTGCTATTGGTGTAGGCCTGTCAGTATTGTTTCTGAATAGGATTATAAAGGCCAGGGTAGGGCATGGAATTCCTACGATTCTGCACGCGATTTCTTCAACCAATGGAAATATTTCTCCGCATAATATGTTTTCCTCGGTTATCACTAGTGCTCTGACTGTCGGTTTTGGTGGTTCTGTTGGTTTGGAGGGCCCTACAGTAGCAACAGGTGGTGCCATAGGTGCCAACCTCGGAAAAATATTTCATCTTTCTTACAAGCAGATTATTCTCCTCATAGGCTGTGCTGCTGCCGGAGCTATGTCGGCAATTTTCAAAGCCCCTATTGCAGCTATCGTATTTGTACTTGAGGTGATCATGCTCGATCTGACAATGTCTTCTCTGGTGCCTCTGTTACTTGCGTCAGTTTCCGGAGCCCTGACCTCCTTCCTGTTTCTTGGGCAGGATGTGATCTACCAGTTCAAACTCGAAGCTGCTTTTGATTTGAAAGAGGTTCCAT
>JAUVKA010000096.1 GCA_030592205.1 Bacteroidota bacterium
TACCAGCCAGATAAGCTCAAAATACGAGGAACTGGAACACTGCACTTTCCTGGACGATGAAACATACAAACAATCCATGCTGGAGGAGCTAAACCAAATGGACTCTGTATATACTCAATTACAAGAGGAAATGGCAGTAAACCAGGGAGATGAGCGAATAGTAGAATCAATGATAAGGCATTATCAGGCCAAGTTGCAGGTAATGACAGATATCCTTAGCCGACTAAATTCCATTCAAAAATCCAATAGTTCTCAAATAAACAATCCAAATCAGTATGAAAGCGTTGAATTGTAAAATCAAAATCCTCCTGGCTATGTTCATATTGGCCGGCACCGGCCTATACGCCCAAGAGGTAGAGAAAGAACTCCACAAAGAGTTCGAAACAAACAAATCCACGGTGCTAAACATCGATAGCAAGTTCTGTGAACTAACTATCAAAAACTGGGACAAGGACCAGGCTGTATTTGATGTCACCATTAAAACGAAACATTCAGATAAGACCAAGGCAAAAAAAATGCTCGATCTTATAACTGTAGAGTTCGAAAAAAATGGCAATGACATACATGTTGAAACGATCATTGATAATAAATTCAGCAAAGGAGACTTTGGGAAAAACAAGAAATTCTCCATCAATATTGTTGCGAATGTTCCATCTTACATCAGCCTGGATATCGAAACAAAGTTCGGTTCAACCGCCATCGGTGAAATATCCGGTGATATGGACCTTGAAATGTCGTTTGGTTCAATGGAAATCGAACAACTGCATGGCTCTGAAACCTCTATTACAGTTAACCATGGGGATTTAAGCATCGGGAAAATTGCGAATGCCGAAATTGGGTTGAACTTTGGAAGTATCCATATTCAGAATGCAGAAAGCCTTGATGTGGATCTCAATCAGGGTGAACTAACAATGGTTACTGTTAATAACCTGATAGCTGAAGTTAACATGGGTTCTCTGATAGCAAAAATGATCAGCCCCTCTTTTAAAATCATCGATATTGAAGTCAACATGGGGAATGTGGAATTAGGCATCGACGAAAATGCCGGGTTCACCATCGAAGCAGAAATGAAAATGGGTAGTATTGATGTGCCCAAAGAACTAGGCAAGGTAATGAAAAGCAAAAATGCTTTGAATTCTAGTTTATCAGGTAAATATGGAAATGGCAAGTCGATGATTAGCCTTGAGGGAAATCTCGGAAACATTGAATTGAAGTTGAAATAGACACAAAATTTGATCTGATTTAAAAGGCGCCGGCAGGTGCCTTTTTTTTTGCTTAACAAAACATTGCTCGTACCTTTGATTTGTGGCACACAAATTAATATTAGAACCCTCTGATCGGAATAATTGGTTCCGTCTGGACAATGCAGCCAAGATTTTTCCGGTAATCACAAATCGTGTGAGAACCATGGTATTCCGACTGAGCGTGGAATTAAACGAGAGGATAAAAGTTAAGGAACTACAAGAAGCATTTATAGAAACGCTTGACGAACTGCCCTATTTCAGATCACAATTAAAAAAAGGGTTTTTTTGGTATTGGCTTGAACCATCCGAAGCGATACCTCGCATACAAGCCGATCAAGGCCCTCCCTGCAGGATGTTTGGGATGAAATACAGAAACCATCTCCTTCTGAGAATTCTGGCAAAGAACAACCGGATATCTGCCGAATTCCTGCACGTACTTTGTGATGCTTCAGGAGGTATGCATTTCCTCCTCACTCTGGTAAGAAATTACGGAAATCGTTGTGCCTGGGACCTGAATCAGGAAAATCATATAATAAAACCAGATGGAACAAGTGAGAAGGAGTTATGGGAAGATTCCTACCAAAAATATTTTGATAAATATCTTCCCAAACCTGCCCGAATCAGCAGGGCCTACCATTTACCATTTACTGTTGAACGCGTTCCGGAATTCAAGGTTCTTACTATCCAGATGAATACTGATGCCGTCATAGCGGTGTCAAAAAAATATCAGGTTTCACTTACAGAATATCTGGCAGCCGTTTATCTCTTCATCCTGCAAAAGTTTTATTTACAGGACTCTACAAATTCCAGACGAAGAAAAAACATAATTCGGATTGAACTGCCGGTTAATCTCAGGAATCTCTTTCCATCACAAACTCTGAGGAATTTTGCCTTGTTTGTCATGCCTGAAATAGATCCCAATCTTGGTGAATATAGCTTTACAGAAATCACCAGCCTGGTTCATCATTATATGCAGCTTGAAACCGACCGGCGGCAAATCAAAAGAATCATTAGAAGAAACGTAGGTGGTGAAAGACACCTGATGGTTAGGGTAATTCCCCTTTTCCTGAAAGTACCTATCCTTGCAATTGCATATAAAAATTATGGGCCACCACTGTATTCTGGAATACTGACAAATGTCGGCAAAACCAATATACCGGAGAATTGTTCCCCATATATAAAAAGATTTGTTTGTATCGCCCCTCCACCGGATCCTAAGCTAAAAATCTGCTCAGCTCTGATCAGTTACCGGGATAAATTGGTTCTTAGTTTTGGGAACCACTCAAATTCAATAAAATTTGAAAAGGAAGTAATTCGTTTTCTTCAAAATGAAGGATTAAATTTAAAAATCTTAAACCCATAATAATGTCTATTTGCTCAAAATGTGGTGTAGAATTGGAAAAGGGACTTACTGATTGTCCGCTGTGTAATGAACCAATCCAACATAGTGAGGACGTACATACCAAGCGGGATCTTAAGCCCGACAATCCTGGTTATACGCCGCTTACAAAACGGGAAAAGATAAAACTCTTCTGGGAGCTGGCTACACTTTTCCATTTCTCAGCCCTTGTGGTCACTTTACTCATTGATATCATCTTTAATAAACGTCCAACCTGGTCACTTTATGTCATCACTTGTATAAGCGCCTCATATGTATACATTACATTGATTTCCCTAAGTCTGAAAAAACTTTGGATCTTCCTGCCGGGTCTGCTTATTAACTCCCTTGGTTTTTTGGTACTAGTGGATTTATTCGACAATGGAATTAACTGGTTTTTAAACCCCGGACTTCCTCTTGCCGGTTTTTTTGTTGTCCTTTTAGGCCTGATTATGTTTTATGGATACCGGACAAGGCAAAAGGGATTCAATATCATTGCCATTGCGGCAATTGCAATAGGTATATATTGTATTCTTGCAGAAATATTTATCAGCCTAGCCACTACTAATGAAGTAAACTTATCATGGTATGTAATAGTTGACGTGTCTATTCTGCCTATCTCTCTTTTTCTTTTTTTCTTCCAATATCGCTTAAAAAGAGGCAGAAGTCTTCACAGGTTCTTTCATCTATAAGAAATGAATAATTACCTTTGAAATAAAAACAAACACATTGAAAGGTAAATATCTGATTAGAATAATCCGCAATAAATACCTGATAACATTTCTTGCGGTTAGCGTGTGGTTATTAGTATTTGATCAACATAACCTGATCGACCGCTACAAGACCTACAAGTATTTGAAAAATATTGTCCAGGATACTGTCCATTATCACGATAAAATTATTGAAGACAAAGAAATAATCCAACAGCTGGAAACCAACACCGAGAATCTCGAAAAATTTGCACGGGAAGAGTATTTGATGAAAGCCGAAGATGAAGATGTGTTTATCATTAAAAAAAAGTAGGACGTAAGAAGGGAGACAATCAATTTATCCTGGTAATGCCTTTTTCTTTTTCTATTCTTTGGGCGGCAAGAAGTAAATCAGCAGAACTTTGACCTTCCAAATCATTACCCAATTTATTCATTAGTAGTGAAAATTCATTTTGGACAGGCAGTTTAGGAAAGCCTTCAGCAGTGAGATCATTTAAAAGCCTGATCAACTGTAATAGACTGATCTCATGATAAAAACGTTTTTTAAATGGTATGAGTCCGGCCGATTCTTCAAAGGCAGTTTTGATTTTATTCCCCCAACTCAGATCCATCATTCGATTTCGCATTTTCTCAGGAATTTCCTGGAATATTCGCTCCACTTCTGACAGAGATTCTGGAAACTCACCTAGCAAATTTACCCACTTAAATAAGGGTTGAAGTGCCCTGAACAAATCAAATGAATACACATCCAGACCGATCCTGCCTTCTTCAATAAACTTCGAAATAAAAGGGCCGGTACCAAAAGGTACACGATCAGAGGTACGGGCAGATGGAAAGACTGTAGTAGTATTCAATTCCCAGAAATTTCCATGGGGCAAACACTTTTGGAGGAAATAGAAATCCTCACCCGCTTGTTGAAGCCCCATCCCTCCAACTATAACATACCGTTGGGCCCTTACAGAAAATGCTGAACCCAAAGCATAATTGGCATAGGGAAACGTCATCCATTCCAGAGCAAGTTTGAAATATCGAAGGTATAATTCGTATTGTATTATGGCATTAAGCTGATCTGGGTTCTGGGAAATACTTCCCTCCAAATTATGTTCGAAAAAAAGCGTGCACCCTCCAGCATCAGGAAATTTACGATAAAACCCGGCCAATTCTTTAAAGTAATTTGATGAACAACTTGTATCAGCATCATAGGAAACCAGAATTCCTTCCGGTCGATTCAGATAATTGAAACGTCTGACGGCTTCATCCATGCCAATTTTTCTGGCCATACCCGGACCAGCTTTCTTCCTCGAAAAGGGTTTAGGGGTAATAAGATGTATTTGGAGATCTGTTCTTTTCAGAGTTTCTTTAAAACTTCTTAGCTCAATAATTGTTTTCAGATTCTGCCTGTGATTCTCTACAGTGCAATTGGCTGGTTCATTAACTACAATAATTATTTCCCAGGAATCACCGGGAGCCTCAGCCGATAAAAGAGATTGTAAAGAATTGATGAAATCCGGCTCATTAAATACCGGAATAATTACTATTAAAAAAAGATCCGGATCAGGTTCAGGAAATTTCTGAACCTGTCCGGAGGCATATCTTGAAAGGTATGTTTCAGCAAAACTCACTTACTATCTTCATAGGCGCTATTTAGTTTTTCTAATATCTCGCCTGTAATATTCATGTAATCTTCAGCATGCAGGAGTACTCCACCAAAAGCGTGACTGAATATCAGTTTATATCCCCTTGTCGCATTGAACTCTTTAACAGCCAGGATCACACTATTATGCACTTTTAGGTTTGCATCCTGTTCCTCAGTCATTAAGCGATTTTGCATATCATTCTGCAGATTTACAAAAACCTGTTGCTGCTCGGCCAACTTTTTCTCTTGCTCGGCTGCATCCCAAGAAGTGATAAGTCCTTTGTTAACCTTATACTGATAATCTGCTATATCTTTTTCCAGAGTTTTTCCCTTCGTTGTAAGTTCGCTCTCAAGATTATCCTTCCTTTTCATCAGCTGAGCCGACATATCCTGAGCCATCTTATAATGAGTTAGAAGGGAATCGATATATACATAGGCAATTTTCATCTCCTCCTCAGGTATTTGCTTATCCTCCAAAGTATTATCTTCAGGAATCGAAGCAGGAATTCTTTTTTGCTGGTTAAAGTGTAGAATAAAAAGCAGTGCCACTGCAACTACCAGCACACCATTAACAACCAATGAAATATTTTTCATAACTATCTATATATCTGTTTTTTACACATATCTAAAAATTGCACGACAAAGGTAATAATTTTTTTCATTAACAATTCATCACTCACTCACTACTCACTACTCACTACTCACCATTCATAATTCATAATTCATAATATACCATTAACATTTTACAATTCCCCGTTCCCCGTTCCCCGTTCCCTGTTCCCTGCTTACAGTTTCATCCACTCTGGCAAATCCTTCTCTGCCGGCTTCCTTCCATATAGCCAATCGTCCATCATTAATGCAAATCGGCGGAAAAGAGGGGATAACTTAATAAAGCTGCGCACGATACTATGAAGCAGGTTATCTGGATGGGAAAAGGGGCACACAGCAATACACTTGCCACAATCTGTTCCGGCCTTACACCAGTATGTATAGCAAGCCTCTTGGTTAATAATCCATTGAGTGGTGCCACCAACATTTTCCGGATCCTTGTGGGAGATGGCCTGAGAAGGACAAGCTTCAGCACACTTTTTACATATCTGGCAAAACTTAAGAAGAGCAGTATCCTGCTTGTGAGAATTTGTTTGAAGAGGCAAATCAGTTGTCACTACGCCTATCCTCACGCGAGGACCCAGGTCAGGGGTCATTAAAATACTCATTCTTCCTAATTCGCCCAGTCCTGCATCTTTAGCTACTTCAGGGCATCGCACCTGATATTTTCCATCAATATGAGCACGGGCATCATAGCCAAGTGTTCGAATAAAAGCTGCAATCTGCACTGCAATAGTGCCGGACTTTAAGTATTGCGCTGCAGACTCCATGATAATAGGTCCCCGGGGAGCTGAACGCACACGTTGAAAATCCATCTCAACGGTGAAAGCTATGGCATTAGAATGAGTGTTCTTAACTGGCTCACCATAATTATGCTGCCTTCCACCTATTGTATATAAATGATGTTTCAGCAAAGGTGTAACTCCTATTGAATGGCAACCCATCTCCCTGGCCCAGCTAGTAACAAATTTTGTAATCTGCTCAGGATCAACATCCTGCTTAGTACTGCTCACCGGTCCATCTGTTCTGGACCGCAAACTTTCAACAGTATAGAAGCCAGCATTTGCTGCTCCAAAAAGCCATGGATTATAAAAATAGCTGCCTGGCTTGAGAAAACCGTCAAACTTGCGAAAATTATCATCCGCTGCCTTATGATCAGGAAACTCTTTATAATAAGAATTATATCGCTCACTCCCTGGAATTAACTCTGCCCTGGAAAACATGATGTTTCGCTCATCTACCCTGTCAGGTTTTCCTCTTGTCCATCCCAGCTTCCCTTCGGGCCAGGGAAATAAGAGAATAACGGTTCCAGCAAGGAACATTAATGCCAGGAAAACCAGAAAATAATTTCTCCCGGCTTGCCCGATCCCAAAAATAATTACAGCAAGAATGACAAGCCAGAAAAAAAGAACTAAACCCAAGCGCTTAGTAGCACGTATTTCCAGCTCCATTGCAGATTGAATCAATGCATACGCAAGAAAAACAGTCGGAAACAAAAGAATAATACAGGCAATAATAGTCCAGCTATCCATAACGGGTTTATCAAAACGGGATAAAAATAGAAAAATACTTCATAGAAGTTTAATGATTATGTAACAGAGATGAAAAATATTATTTTACCTGACAAAGGTCATTTAACCTACCGACTGCCTTCTATATTTTTATTTCTTCTAATTGTTTGATATTGACTACATCATATTATGTATAAAATTACTGACCACCCCATCCTGGACATAGAGCAAAAAGAGGCTGTACAGTTCAGCTATGAAGGGACAAAAGTACTTGGAGAAAAAGGCCAATCAATTGCTGCTGCCCTGCATCAGGCAGGTTTTCCCGTACACAGCCACAGCCTAAAAGGACGAAACCGAAGTCTGGAATGTGGGATCGGGAAATGCGGTGCTTGTGAAATGTTGGTCGACGGAGAAGTAAAAAGGATATGTATAACACGCGTTGACGATGTAAAAAAAGTTTCAGAAGTGCCCCCGGATTATCGACCTCAATCCGCAGCTTACATCAAAACAAACGGAAATAATGTTTACCGTACACGGGTGGCAATCATTGGGGCAGGACCTGCAGGCCTGGCAACAAGGGAGATACTCAACGAGAAGGGAATCTGCAATATCGTTATCGACAACAATGATAAAATAGGCGGACAATTTCTTATGCAAACCCATCAGTTCTTCTTTTTTGAAAAAGAACAAAAATATGGCGGGATGAGAGGATTTGATATCGCTGAAAGTCTGGCAGGGGATGATCATAGTGGAATTTTTCTGAATTCAACTGTATGGGATCTGCTTGAAGGCAAGAGAATCGCCGTAAAAAATATCAATACCCAGGAAATCTATTATGTTGATGCAGAATATCTGGTGATAGCCACCGGGGCAGTTCCATTCATGCCGCCTTTTGAAAATGATGATGTACCAGGAGTTTATACAGCTGCTGTAGTTCAGAAAATGATGAATAGTGAATTCACACTTTTGGGCAAAAATATTCTTACAGTTGGAGCTGGAAATATTGGCTATCTCACATCTTACCAATTGATGCAGGCAGGTGCTCGGGTGAAAGCCATTATTGAAGCTATGCCCCAGGAGGGCGGATTTCCTGTGCAGGCCAACAGGGTAAGACGACTGGGAATCCCTGTTCTTCTTAACCACATGCTCATCAAAGCAATTCCTAATAAGGATCGCACTGGCATCATAGGAGCCGTGGTTGCACAAAGTGAAAACTTTAAACCAATTCCCGGTACCGAGAAACTCATTGAAGGCATTGACGCTATTAACATTTGCACCGGATTAGTTCCCGATGATCAATTACTTACCAAAGGCAAAGAGATTTTTGGCCGACATGTATACGGTGCCGGAGATGCGATAAGAATTGGAGAGGGAACAAGTGCCGTCCTCAGAGGTAAACAAGTTGCCTATGAATTAATGGAAGAAATGGGATATCGATATAATTATGATGACTTTCTGAGCATTTCAAAAGAGTATATTGATTCCCAACAACACCCCTTAGAAGTTATTGAAAATCCTTATAAGCCCTCAACTGAGAGAGCAAACCAAAAAGGATTCGTTCTTATTGATTGTCTCCATGGATTTGCTTGCAATCCGTGTGAGTTTGCTTGTCCTCATGGAGCAATCACCAAAACATCCACCAGTACTGTACCACAGTTGGATTTTGATAAATGCATTGGGTGTATGGATTGTGTTTATCAATGTCCCGGACTTGCTATATTCGGTTACAATCTTAAGAAAGACTGGCTGTTTCTTCCTATTGAATATCATGCAGAAAGTGGGAAAGATGTCTTTTTAGTCGACAATAACGGGGAAAAACTTGGGACAGGATTGATTGAAAAGATTCTGATTAAACCTAATAAAACAAATATTGCCAGGGTCAAATCCTATGATGTGCACGGAGAAGATTTAATGAAAGTCAGGGGATTTATTATCAAGGAAATCTTTCCTGAAACCCCTAAAATCTCCGATACTATAGTAGAAAAGGAAAGCCCGACCTATATCTGCCATTGCGACGACGTAACTTACGAGGAAGTATTAGATACTATAGGCGACCGGAAATTTATTTCTGTGGATGAAATTAAACACACCACCCGTCTTGGGATGGGAGCCTGCAGGGGAAAAAGATGTATCAAAAGACTCAAATCCGCCGTAGCATCTTCAGGAATATCTATTGTAGGTGATGCAACTCCACGTGGACCATTGTCAAACCAGGTAGGAATGGGTGAATTGTACCCACGGAAGAATCATGAGATTATCCATGTACAATGTAAAGATTCAGTCAGACGAAAAATTGAGGTGGATGCTCTCGTTGCCGGTGGTGGAATTGGTGGCAGTGCTCTATTCAGGTATCTGGCCGAATCAGGAAAAAAGCCCCTCATGATTAACTTCGGCCGTGGAGCATCATGGAGAAACATTGCAGGGGGGAGGCCAAATTTCAGTCTTCCTGAGCTATCGGATATTGCCAGGCAGAATCTTGATATATTTAAGGAACTTCAAGAAATAAAAAATATAGATTTCAGAACTATCGATTATGTAACTTTTGCACATAACGATAATGTTTATAAAGCCCTTGAGGCGTCAAAGGCCTGGTCGGATGCAGAAATGATCAGTCCAAATGATTTTAACAGAAAAATCTCACCTTTTATTAAGCATGATTTAGGGAAATCATATAGTGCAGCACTTGTAACTCATAATTGCTGGCAGGCCACTCCAGGAAGAGTAATTGACCTGATTCGCTCGATTGGGATAAGTAATGGCGGGGAGGTTCTTGAAGATTGTAGACTTATTGATGTTAGAAAAGAAGGGGGGAAATACACTGCCCTTGTTCAGACCCATGAGAAGGAATATGTTGAGATCAATACTGGTGTTTTCATCAATGCCCTTGGACCAGAGGGAAATGAATTCGCTCATAAAATGGGAATTGAAACAGGTATTTATTCTGTTAAGCATCAAGCTTTTATCACTCGTCGACTTCCAATGATGGGATTAAATGGAATCCCTCTTCCAATGCTAATCGACAGGAGAAATTATAAAGGATTTTCTGCAGTTTACGGACAACAACTAGCCGAAACCGGCCAGATCATTGGTTGTGCTTCTCCAGCAAATGATCCGGGGCAAACCGGAAAAAATTTAAAGATCAACACTCAGGATTTCCTCGAAATTGCCTCCGAGGTATTTGTAAATTGGTTACCCAAGCTATCTTCAGTAGGGTTCCAGGCCGTCTGGGCCGGTTATTATGTTGAGCCAAAAATGATTGTAGATCCTGAATTGGGTTTATTTATTGGCTTACGTGGACAAGGATTTATGCTGGGCCAATATCTGGCCAAATTATATGTAGATAAACTTATGGGACATCCGGTACCATCCTATTTCGAGCGATTGGCAATAAGTGGGGATGGCTTGTTGGAAAAGGCATTCAAATAGCAATAAGCAAAATAAAAAAGGCGGCTGGGAACCGCCTTTTTTTTTCA
>JAUVKA010000175.1 GCA_030592205.1 Bacteroidota bacterium
AGCAGATTCAATATCATCTCTCCAAAATAGGTGTTCACCCAGGAAAACCAGGGACGGGTAAAGTCTTTTGGATTATCAGGGATATATGATTCATGAATAAATCCTGTACCGGCATTACTTCGTTTAAGCTGTTCAATGCAGAATATGATTTCTTTTTCGTCATTTGTTGTTAAAGCGCGTGAAATAGTGCTTAAAGGCCAGATTTTTTTAGGAGGCTCAGGATAATGTGTGCTTCCAATTCCCTCATCAAGTTTACCTTTCACAAACTTCGGATTCCAATCACTTAGTAACCATTTTCTTGTATTTTGATAAACCGGGTCATCAATCGAACATGCGCCAACGTAGGGCAATGACATCAAATTGGGAATTGTTGATTCTTCTAAAAGTAAGTGGCTGCCATAGCCATCTACTTCGAAAGCGTACATTTCCCCAAAAACTCTATGCTTGATTATCGCGTAATCCTTAATTGCTTTATCAATCTGCAAGGCCATTTCAAGGCATAAACCTGCATGCTTTTTATTATTTTTTATTTCATCAAACATCTCGGATAGATGTTCTAATTCTACCACTGCCATTAAATTGTCAGGCACATATAAGGGGAATACGCATGCATCATCCTGACGGTGCGTGGCATGAATCATTCCGATTTTTCGGGTTGGTCTTCCGTAACCATTATTTGCAATAACCTCGTTTGCCTGGGTTGATTCGCGCATAAAAGTATAGGGCCCCGGATTGTCAAATCTTTGTTGTTCACGAAGCGTATCATAGATCAGGATCATCGATTTTTCCCAGGTCTCATCAAAAGGTTCGATATCTCCTGTTGTTTTCCAGTACTTGTAACAGAGCCGAATGACGAAAAGCAGTGAGTTTATCTCCCACTTGCGCTCATGCAGTTCTTCTTTCATTTCGGTCTTGTCATTTATCCAGTGAGTAGTTTCAGAAATATCCTTCTTGAATGCATTCGCATAAGGATCAACTAAAACACATTCAGCTTGCCAGTTAATTAATCCGGCTAGCATCCTTCTGAGTTTCTCGTCTCTGTTTGCATAAGGAATATAAGGCCATACCTGACATGTTGAATCGCGCAACCACATGGCATTGATGTCTCCTGTAATGATATGTGTGAGCGGTCTGCCATTTTCCTCTTTGTAGAAAACAGTTGTATCCAGTGTATTGGGAAAACAGTTTTCAAAAAGCCAGGCAAGTTCCGGATCTTTCAACTGTAATTTTACTTTGGCTATTACATCTTCAATGGCCTGACTGGTAAACAATCTTTCACCAGGAGGCGGGCGTTTGTTAATATACTCCTTAGGTGTAACAAAGGAGTAGACAGGATTGACTGCAACAGTTGCTCCTGCTGCCAACCCAACTTTCCTTGAGAATTCTCTTCTGTTCATTACAATTTACTCTTATGAATAGCTTCTTCCTTCATTAATTTGATCGCTTTTCCCAGTGCACCTGCCGCACCAAGAAATGTATTGGAGCCGTGGGGTTGATGATCTAAAACAGAGTACCACTCATAAAATCCATCGTTTTTGATGACCCTGTCCAGGAATGGGCTTATTTCCTGGTAGGCTAAATCCAGATATCCGGTTTTGATCATGGCTTCAATGGTTCTTCCTCCCCACCAGGTCCAGTCGGCAGCATTCACATATACGTAGGGTTTTGTGCCTCCTTCATTATAAAAACTTCCTTCGGGGTAGGGGGGATAGTTAATAATGGCTACTGTCATAGAGCCTGAAATCTCTTTAATCTCAAGCATCTTATCGAATGATGCTTCGATCTCATCTTCATTTAAGACATCGGCCAGAATGGCATATACGGTGCCGCCAAGATAATAGATTTCATTTTCATCAAATCCTGAAAAGGGTGAATCCTCCAGGTAGACATGAGGTATGAATTTTTGATTCTTCTCATCCCAAAGGTGCTTTTTTACATTCGCGACGATTGCCTGTTTTTCATTGCTCCAGATCTTGTACTTCTCAGGATCATCCTTTATCCATTCCAGGTATTCATTTATAGCAAGAACATAGATGGCATTGTCGTATACGTCTATACACCAATGGGTATCCTCGGTAATAAATACACCCCATGAACTTTCCGGCTGAACATCAGTCCAGTCGATCGTTGTGGCACCAATGAGTAGTCCATATTCCTCTGAATACATTTTTTCTCTCAGAAAATCCAGTGCCATTTCACAGCGCTCAAGCACCGTCTTTCCATTCTTCTCTTCATCTAAAATCTGTGTATCGCCTGTAGTTTCAATATACCTGGCAATGGCGAGTATCAAAGAAGACTCCTGGTCGGTTTCAACCGTATTTTTGTGAGCCTTGTAAGCTGGGGCTGTTTCAGAAAATATATAATCGTAGCCGGCTTCAGTTTCTATCTCTGTATAACCATCTACTATGTTGCCATCTTCTCCCTGGAAATCAAAAAACAACAATAGTCTTTCTTTGATTACTTCCTTTGAATTAACTTCAAGGGCAACTTCAACAAAAGTGGCGAAATCCCTGATCCATGTCTCCGGATAGTTACTGCCGGCTTTGAACTTCCCATCCTCAGGCTTCAGGATTTCCTTTGCCATCTCAAAAACTGTATCAAGTCGTTTGTCTTCGAGAATTGTCTCTTCCAGGTTTGAATTTTGAGGTTTTTTGGTACCTGAACAAGCAACCATACTTATTACTAAGGCAATTGCTACTAAAAGATTCTTCATAATTGTTTTCATATTTGATATTTCTACTATCTTTTTCCCCAGTTTTCATTGGGTTTGTCTCCAAGTATTAATTCTAATTCCCCCCCCTTTGCAAATTCATTGTGATTAAAGAAGCACCTTTCCCAATTTTGCTTATTTAATTTGGCTGATTGAATGAAAATATTTTCTGATGAGTTGTTCTTAGTTGAAATAACAAACTTGTTACCTGAATAATAATCCGGATGTAAGGAGATTTCGATTTCGTCAAAAATAGGTGAAGTAATTTCATAGGCTGAATTAATTGATGCCCCGCCATCCATTTGAAATAGACCAATTGCCATGAGCACACCTAATGCGCCCAACTGCCCCTGATCTTCATCACCATTGTAGCCTCCATAAGGTGACGTATCGCCAAATGTACTCTCCTTTATTGTCCTTACCCATTTTTGTGCAAGCCAGGGAGAACCACAAAAATTAAATAAATGGGCCATGTGGCAGGAAGGTTGGTTTTCATAGTCGACCCAGCTTCTTGCATGTGCACCATGAGGTGCAATAAAATTATTTGGGAATGCCTTTTCAAATGATTTATTTAAGAAAGAAGCATAATTTTCCTGTCCGCCAAACAGGTCGATTAAACCATTCAGGTTGTGGGGAACAAAATTGGTGTAGATAGCAGAATTACTTTCACAAAAACCCAGTGTATTAAATTCCTCAGCAATGGGATTAAAGTTCTCAATCCATGTACCGTCCATATTGCGCGGATGTATCAACCCGGATTCAGGATTCCATAAGTTGGAGTAGTTTTCAGAGCGCGCCATAAAAGACTCATAATCTTCCTTTTCATCCATAGACCTGGCCATCTGGGCAATACACCAATCCTGATACGCATACTCTAAAGTCATGGAAGCTCCATCTTTATGTAAGCCTTCGCCTTCTATGCCTTCGGGCACATAGCCTCTTTCGGTGTAAAATGTCATTCCTCCGCCTGTAGGATTATCATTATGTTCGTAACCTGCTCTATCGCGTATGCCCCCGGGATAGGCATTTTTTAGTAATCCTTCATATGCTAAATCGGCATCATAATTTCTTATTCCTTTATTGTAAGCGCATGCAAAAAATGAAGAGGCCGGGTCACCGATCATTACGTAGGTATAATTTCCTCCGGAAGGTCCTCTGGGAATCAGACCCCCATTTTTGTACATATCCACCATTGAATAACAGAAACCGTCCATGATTTCCGGGTAAACCATTGACCATAGTACATTTATTGTCCAATGGCTTCCCCATAGCGCATCGAAATTATAATGGGGGAAAACTGGTTTTCCATCAGCATCAAGTTTTATCTGTCTAATGACAGGCACATCTCCTGTCATATCACAGTACTTTCCATCTGCATCACTCATTATTTTTCTTCCCAGAAGCGAATGCCATAAATCGGTATAAAACTTAATCTTTTGTTTTTCTGTCCCGCCCGAAATCTTAATACGTGAAAGCATGCTGTTCCATTCATCTTTTGAATCCTCCACCGTCTTTTCAAAATCCCACCCTGGAAGTTCAGCGTCCATGTTTTTCCGGGCATTTTCAATACTGGTATAGGATATAGCTACTTTCATTAATAGGGGAGAGCCATCTGAAGTAAAACGTAAATATGCTCCGTTGTTTTTTCCTTTGATTACCGTTTCCGGATCAAGAAGTATATTATTTTCCCAGCCCCTGAATTCCTGAATCTCCTGATTGGTTTTTGCAACAAAATATACATACGTCGGTTTTGGTCTTCGCCCGGTTCTGCCTAATAGTGAGAAACCTTCTATTTCCTGGTCATCAACTTTTTTCACATACGAAGAATCAACTGTTCCATGTGCAAAATACGCACCCGTAAAGAAGTTTATACAGGCGCTATCCGTTTCAGGGAATGAATACCTGTGAAAACCTACCCTTGTTGTTGCAGTCAATTCAGCAACAATATTATAGTCATCTAAGACTATTTTATGATATCCGGGAATTGCTATTTCTTTGTCATGTGAGAATGATGATTTTGTTGCCTCCATTCCCAGATGTCCTTTGATTTCGCCGGTGCTTGGCATAACTGGAATTCCTGCCATCTGCCATGCATGAATATGGCTGAAACACCGTACATGTAAGCTATCGTATAAATAGCCACTGTTCCAGCTGCCCCTTACCCATGTATCTGGACTAAGGCTCACCATACCAAAGGGACGACTGGCAGAAGAGAAAAAGAACCACCTGCTCTTGTGTGTATCAACAAAAGGATTGACATAGTCAAGGGGTTCCATGCTGGAAGGAGTACAGGAGTTAAGCAATACAAGAGTAAGCATCCCTAAAAACAACTCTTTTTTCATTCCTCGTTCTTTAGTATTACATATCACGCAGGGGTAAAACCACTATCATACAGTAATGATAGGGTAGAGGCAGGTAAATATCTCCTGGAAAGTTTACCCATTCTATTTAACATTATAGTTAGGTTCATCATCCAGCCAGATCTCCAGCTTCCCACCTTTTTCAAAATCTGCATGGAGAAATTTTGGGGAATTGATAATATTATTGTTTAGACTGATCTTTTGGATATAGCAGTTTTCCGCTGAATTATTATGAGTAATAATTTCAAACTGCTCTCCCTGGTAATAATCAGGATCCAAAGAAATAGTTATTTTATCGAATACAGGAGCAGTTATGTCGTACTCCGGCTCAGAAGAACTGGTGCCTTTCAAACTAAATATCCCAAGCGACATTAAGGCACTTACTCCACCCATTTGTCCCTGATCCTCATCATGACCGCCATACCCTTTATCAGGAGTTACTGAGCCATAAGCCTGTTCATTTACCCGCCTCACCCAATATTGAGAAAGCCAGGGTTTGCCGGCATGATTAAATACATGTGCATTAGAGCAGCCGGGTTGGTTTGCATAGCTTATATATCCTCCACCATAGCCAAATACAAAGTCATTCTCTGCAGCCATTCTAAAAGCATAGTCAAGTTTATCGCAAAGAGTATCATTTCCACCCATTAATTCTGCTAATTTTTCAATGTCGTGAGAAACTGACCAGGTCCCCTGCCATGAATTAGCTTCAACCCAACCACTGCCGCTTAGTGCTTTTTCATGAAGCCAAGTCCCATTTTTATTTTTAGGAAATATTAATTTCTGCTCCGGGTGAAAAAGCTTCTGCCAATCACCTGTCCTTTCACTAAAAAATTTATAATCTCTCTTTTTTTTCAGATCTAAGGCCATTTGAGCAAGTGCCCAATCCTCGAAACATACTTCGGTGGTAATACCTGCATTATAGCCCCGACCTGATTGTTCTTCTGTAGTAATATCAAATCCACCATATAGCATACCTCCGGGCATGTGATTACGTTTCATTGTTTCATAAGCATGCCATGTATCGACCTTGGATAAAATTCCTTTTTGATAGGCTGAGGTAATTAAGGAAGTAGCAGGGCACCCGGTCATAATATAGGAATAGCCACCCACATTGGGCCCCCGGGGCAATAATCCTCCATTATCCGCATATTGAACCAGTGATGCTGAAATTTCGTCCAGCATTTCTGGCCATGCCAGACCCAACAATATATTCAGATTCCACTGAGTCAACCAAAAAGCATCTGAGTTATACATATGGTATTTTACCTGACCATTACTATCCTTAGGTAGAGTTCTTAATTTGAATTTTGCCCCTATCGTATGGGAACCATGCCTTTCTCCTTCCGTATAATCGGGATAATCTCCATTTGCATCATCAATTTTATGTCTTCCGAGCAATACGTGCCAAAGGTCGGTATAGAACTTAATTTTTTGTGCCTCGCTTCCTCCTTCAACCCGGATCTTTCCTAACCATTCATTCCATTCGTCACGGGCGCTTTTTTTTGCCCGGTCAAAATCCCAGTGTAGCAGTTCGCTCTCCAGGTTTTTATGTGCGTTTTCAAGACTGGTATAAGAAACTGCCATTTTAAGCTGTATGGTTTCAGCCTTTTTTACGCTGAATTTTGCACTAACGCCTGAAGTTGGGGCCTCATGGTAGGACCACCCGGGTGTTCGTCGTGGTGTACTTCCCGAAGCACCTTTAACATCACTAATATCCGAATAATAAGATGTATCTGCCCAACCATCCAATTTCTCGAAGGGTCTGTCAAATTCAGCCACAAAATATATTTTTACTTTGTCCGGGCCTCCCCACAAACGCCCAAGGGTAATGAACTCTCCTTCGATAGTATGGTCGTCAACCTTATGCACAAGGGCATCTGTCATGGTACTTGTTCCCAAATACCCCCCCAGGTTAAACAGGATATTTGAAACTTCATCCCTGGTATATTCAAATTTATAGAAACTCACACGTTCCCCGGCAGTCTGCTCCAGCCAGATCCCATAATCCTTTAGATACATTTTGTGGTACCCGGGTTGAACGATCTCATCCTCATGCAAGAATTCGGACTTCCAGTGCTGTTCGCCCTTTCTCGGATCAACCTTGCCGGTTGTTGGCATCAGGTCCAGTCCCGAAAGCATCCAGCCATGAATTTGAGGAAAGCCCAGAACCTCCTGAGAATTGTAATTGTAGCCACCTCCCTGTTGATTTTTGTTGCGCGTTAGAGGAGCTGCGCTTATCATACCATAGGGTTGGTTGCCTGTAATAAAAAAGAAATACCGTCCACGTGTGGTCTCAATGTACGGATCAACCCACGAGATATAATCGGGGTACTCTTCCGGAGCCGGGAAAACCTGTATTTCGGAAAGCCCAAGATGTACCCCATCCCCATCCATTGCTTCAAAACGTATCCAATCAATATTTTTAGTTGGGAAATTAACCACTTTTGGGCTCCCGTCATTTGGAATCTGAAACACATCAATCCGGCTGCCATCGCTAAAATGAAACCTTCCACCTGCCAGATGTGTTTCCAGACTGGGACGGTCAAAGAGCACTATTTTGCTTATGGCCCTTGTCTCATTCCACTGTAATTCAATCCAGGGGAAATTAATTTCACCCCAAAAAGTAATTCCACTTTTTGAGGCCCACTCGCCATACTGATCCATGTGAATACAGTTATCAATAATATTGGCAGAAATATATTCGTCAGACAAGCTCGAAGATGCAGTAACTTTTGCCAGGGGTGCAATATTGTCCGGACCGGCAAAAACAGGCCTTATGAGGACAATGATTAAGACGAGAGTTATTGTTTTAGGTAGATTTCTGTTTGTCTTCATATCAAGATTTATTAATGCATTTCATTTCTTTGACTGATCGCCCGTTTCCAT
>JAUVKA010000140.1 GCA_030592205.1 Bacteroidota bacterium
AGAACTGCTGATTGATGCTCGCGGCTTTTGAATATGTAAGGAATGCTCAGAACTTTATAAACCGGGGCAAATCCTTCCATAACAGCAGCTGATACTTTTGTTATGTCGACCGAGCCAATTTGCAAAAGCTCAAGGCATTGACGTTCAGTACCAAGCTGTTGGCTGGGGTAAAGTTTAATTTCCAATTTACCTTCTGATAGCTCGTAGGCACGCTGGGCCATAAAATCCATCGCAATATGAACAGAATGTTTAGTGTCCAAACCATGTGCCAGGATAAGTGTTTTTTTCGATTCTGTACTGCAGGATACCAGTATAAATCCAATAAAAAGAAGGATAATAAATCGCTTTATCATAAGTCTGTTTTCGCTTCCGTGTGCGTACACGAAAATACAATTATTTTTTAGTATTTATTTTTCTGTGGGTTCGATGACTTTCAATTGCAGTTTCAATAATTTTTATGACATCAAGTCCTTCTTCAGCACTCACAGCAACTTTTGCATTGCCTGAGATCTCCTCATAAACATCGTCGTAGAATTTCAGGTAATTACCAGGTACACTTTCAATTATCTCTCCTTGGGTACTATTGTTCCTGGTGTAAATCTTTCCCCAATCTTTTGGGGATTCTAAGCCGATGTCAGGATGATCTGCTTTCCATCCTTGATTGAGCCGTTCTTCCTGAGGATCAGATCCCGACTTGATGAAACTACCTTTGTTGCCATGAATTATATATTTTGCTACTTCCTTTTTGACTAAATAGCTTGATTTGAGGATTGCTGTATGTTCAGAATAGTAAAGACTAAGATTGAAGTAATCAATAATTCTGGTTTCCTTCCTGATTTTCCGGATATCTGCGTAAACAGCTTCAGGCCATCCGAATAACTCTAAAGCCTGATCAATCAGATGAGCTCCTAAATTGAAGAGCAAGCCCGGGCCCAGTTTTTCATCTTCCTTCCATGTATTTTTTGGTGGATCAGGTCTGAAACGATCAAAATGGGCTTCATACTCAACCACTCTGCCTAACTTCCCAGATTCGATGATTTTTTGAATTGTCAGAAAATCGCTGTCCCATCTGCGATTTTGAAAAACAAATAATCCAAATTTTAATCTCTCAGCCAGACTAATAAGATGTTGACCATCTGCCACAGATAATGTTAATGGTTTTTCCACCACCACATGTTTTCCGGCCTCAAGGGCAGCCTGGGAAAATGAGGTGTGCAAGTGATCTGGTACATTTACTACCACCAGTTCAATGTCCTGGTCATTTAATAAATCAGTTAGTGCTCTGTAAACTTTTATACCAGGATATTGCTTGATTGCATTGTCATGGTTTCTTTCCAAAACAGCTGACAGTTCAAGTTTTGGATGAGCATCGATGAGCGGGCCATGAAACACCCGACCCGACATTCCGTAAGAGCACAGTCCACACTTAATTTTTCCCATCAGCTTTCTTCAAATTATACTGATCTACTAATCCACTAATCTACTGATCTACTGATATTATTTAAGGTACCTGTCGAGCCATCCGAAAAAGGTCCGTTGCCAGAGTATTCCGTTTTGGGGGCTTAGAACCCAATGATTTTCCTCGGGGAAATACAGATATCTGGCCGGGACTCCAAGCAGTTTAGCAGCATTAAATGCCTGCATCCCTTGGCTGGCCACAATCCGGTAATCCTTTTCTCCATGGATGATCAGGATTGGTGTATCCCATTTATCTACAAATAGATGTGGTGAATTAGCATAACTCCATTGAACCACCGGGTTCTCTCTGTCCCAGAAAGGACCACCCAGATCCCAGTTTACAAACCACATTTCTTCAGTTTCGAGGTATTGACTTTCCAGATTAAACATCCCGTCGTGTGCAATAAAAGCCTTGAAGCGTTTTTCATGCTTACCGGCAAGCCAATAAACACTGAATCCACCGTAAGAGGCTCCAATAGCACCCAGTCGGTTTTCATCCACGTAAGGTTCCTTAGCTAAGGCATCAATGGCTGACAGGTAGTCTTTCATGTTTTGTCCTCCATAATCTCCTGAGATCTGTTCCAGCCACTCTTGTCCAAATCCCGGAAGTCCTCTGCGGTTTGGAGCCACAATTATATAGTCATTGGCAGCCATCATCTGGAAATTCCAGCGATATGACCAAAATTGACTTACCGTGCCTTGCGGACCTCCCTGGCAGTACAACAGGGTTGGGTATTTTTTGTCCGGATCAAAATGAGGTGGATAAATAATCCAAACTTTCATTTGTTTTGAATCCGTGGTCATTATCCAGCGTGATTCTACCTTGCCCATCGAAAGTTGATCCAGGATTCCCTTGTTTACAAAGGAAATTTCTGCTTCCTCACCATTTGAAATATTCACAGAATAGATCTCATCTGGTTTCGACATTGATTTCCTGGTTGCAATCAGATTATCACCTGTTGGAAAAACCTGAGCGTAATTATGAATTCCTTCTGTCAGTTTTGAAATCTGACGGGTAGTTAAAGAATAATTATATATTTCATCAGTTGCCTGATAGTCAGAAACAAAGAAGATAGACTCACTGTTCAGCGCCCAGGACAAAGATTGAACGTTCTGGTCGAAATTATCTGTAATATATTGTTTTTCACCACTCAAGGTATTCATTAAAAACAAGCGGTTCTTGTCTGATTCGTAGCCGTCTCTTTCCATGCTTTCCCATGCCAGCCATTTGCCATCTGGGGAGAATGTGGGGTTAACATCATATCCCATCATACCACCTGTCAAATTTCTGGTTTGTCCGGAATTGAGGTTATACTCGTAGAGATCGGAGTTGGTTGAAAGGGTATACTCCAGTCCTTTTTTCTTCCTGCTGGTGTATAGGAGTTTTTTTCCATCTGGCGACCAGGTGATTTGCTCCATGCCGCCAAAAGGTTTCAAAGGAGCATCCCAGGGTTCGTCCTGCATGATGTCTTTGATTTCAGATACCACACCCTCTTCATATTTTGCAATAAAAATATGAGTATAGGTGTCAACCCAGCTATCCCAATGACGATACATCAGATTGTCGATTATTCGAGCATTTGCCTGTGGTAAATCTGGATGCATATCATGGACATTGGGTTCGATTTTAACTTCCTTCAAAAATACGATGTGTTTATTGTCGGGTGAATATGAAAATCCTCCAACACCTTCAGGGCTCCCCTCTAAAGGTTTAAGAAGTGTCCCATCCGTATTCATCTCATGAATTACTCCACCATGGATAAATCCTATACGATTACCATCTGACCGCCAAATTGGATTGTTTTCATTTTCCGGGCTGTTGGTCAGGGAAACAGATTCCCCTCCTTCAACAGGCATCAGGTACAGGTCTCTGTAACTTCTGTTCTCCTCAATATCATAATATGTTACACTATGCAGGATCTGACTTTGATCGGGCGAAAGGCTTACCCCTCCTAAGCGACCGAAGGACCATAAGACCTCAGGTGTCATTACATCTGATTTGAGTTTTGGTGTTTTTGGTCTGTAGTTCTGACTTTTATCCGAATTATTACATGATATAGCCAAGCCTATTAAAGCCAAGGTGAAAAGGGGAATAAGTGTTTTTTTCATCGATTTAAGTGTTGGGTAAACAGCAAATCGAAGATAGGTAAAAATCGTGAGTCTTGCGTCTTTCGTTTTTCGTCTTTCGTTTTGAATCTACTGAATCTTATATGGCTGGCCCTGTTCAATTCGACTCAGTCCCTTAATACTCAATGCATAATCAGGTTTTATCTCCAGAGATTTTTTGTAATCATCCTTGGCATTTTTCAATTTCCCCAATACTTCATTGCAAAATCCTCTGTTATATAATGCCTCCAGGTAATCCGGCTCTTTCTCAAGGGCGGTAGTAAACCAATCAATAGCAGTTTTAAAATCCTGCCGGTAGATCATATTGATGTATCCCTGGTTATAATATGATGAAGCGATAGCGGGATCAATGTTTGCAATTATGAAATTATATTCAGTTTCAGCCTCATCAATTTTACCATGATCTTGCAGATACAATGCCAGATTATACCTGGCTTCATAACTGTCAGGAATGATATCAGTTGCTGCCCGGTAATACTCTATTGCCAGATTATCATGGAGTTCAGCATGAACTCTCCCAAGGGTAATGTAACCGGGATAAAAATCGGGTTCTTTATCCACTGCAATACGAAAGCTGAGGACAGCTCCTGTTGTATCTTGGTTTTCAAGTCTGATTAATCCTTCCAGGAAATAGATCTGTGCCAAATCGTTATTAATGAGTGCCACATCGCGCAATACAACCTGTGATTTGGCATATTCCCTGAGGTATAAATGTATTTCTGCCTTTTTGAGCAGAATGTCGGTGTTCTTTGGAAATAGATTCAGGCACCGATCCAAAGCTTTTTGAGCAGTATTCGGCTGGGCATTGAAAATAAAGTATTCCGCCTGCTTGACATAGTATTCAGGACTCAACGAGTCAAGCGTAAGAGCAATGCTAATATCTGTGAGTGCAGGGCCGTATTTTTCCTGAGCAGCATACAACATCGACCTGCGGTAAAATAATTCTGAATTTAACGGATTCCGCTCAATCATTTTATTTATTCCCTCAATAGTGAGGACGGTATCTGTTCTAACAGAATCTACTTGTTCTGATGTGCTATTGTCCTTGGAATTAGAAGTTTTGCAGCTATTGAGTCCGAAAACAACTATTATTCCAAGGAACAAAAAAGCCGCCCATAAGACGGCTTTTCTTTTACTTCTTTCCATTTTGAATGGCTTCTCTGATTTTTGTTTCTAATTCTTCAGCGAGTTCAATGTTGTCATCTAGAAGGCTTTTAACAGCTTCGCGACCTTGTCCCAGCTTTGTATCACCATAGGAGAACCATGATCCGCTTTTCTTGATGATTTCGAATTCGACTCCCAGATCAATGATCTCTCCGGTTTTCGATATTCCTTTTCCATAGATCAGGTCAAACTCAGCCTTTTTGAATGGTGGGGCAATTTTGTTTTTGACGATTTTCACCCTGGTTCTGTTTCCAATAACATCTTCACCATCCTTTATCTGACCAATCCGGCGAACATCAATACGCACGGTGGCATAGAATTTCAGTGCATTACCTCCTGTTGTTGTTTCAGGATTCCCGAACATTACTCCGATTTTTTCTCTTAGCTGATTGATAAAAACCACGCAGGTTTTAGTTTTACTGATACTGCTGGTGAGTTTACGAAGGGCTTGTGACATAAGCCTGGCCTGTAAGCCCATCTTGGATTCTCCCATTTCACCTTCTATCTCGGCCTTAGGTGTCAGTGCTGCAACAGAGTCGATAACAATAATATCAATTGCTCCGGATCTGATTAAGTGATCTGTTATCTCCAGCGCTTGCTCACCGTTATCCGGCTGGGAAACCAGGAGATTTTCCAAATCAACCCCCAGACTTTCAGCATAGAAACGGTCAAAAGCATGTTCAGCATCGATGAATGCAGCTATACCACCAGTTTTTTGTGCCTCAGCTATGGCATGAATAGCCAGAGTTGTTTTACCGGAAGATTCCGGACCATAAATTTCAATTACTCTTCCTTTTGGATATCCACCTACGCCCAGGGCCAGATCGATTGTGATTGATCCGGAGTGGATACTGGGAATGTTTTCCACGGCTTGCCCGCCCATCAGCATGATAGTTCCCTTGCCATAGGATTTTTCAATTTTGTCCAGAGTCAACTTCAGGGCCTTGAGTTTTTCCTGGTTTTGATTGTTGTTTTTTTCCATTATTTAAAGCGTTTAGTATTCAAAAGTATAGATGCCTCATTGGGCGGAAAATGGAAAAAAATATTTACTTTTCCATTGCAGCAATTATTTGCTGACTATGTTCTTTGGTGTTGACTTTGGGGAAAACTTTCTGAATGAACCCCTTTTCATCAATAATAAAGGTTAATCGGTGAATCCCCATATACGTTCTGCCCATCATTTTTTTCTCTCCCCAAACCCCATATTCCATAAGAACTTTTTTTTCAGTATCGGAAACCAGGTAAAAAGGCAGGTCGAATTTTGATCTGAATTTGTCATGAGATTTTTCACTATCAGCACTCACCCCGATTACCTCGTAACCTCTGTCTTTCAAATCCTGATAATTATCCCTAAGGTTACAAGCTTCAGCATTGCATCCAGGTGTATTGTCTCTGGGATAGAAGTACAAAATAACTTTCTTGCCAAGGAACAGGCTCAAAGATTGCTTCTCGCCGGTATGGTCGATGAATTCAAAATTCGGGGCTTTGTCCCCTTCATTCAAATGTGTCATAAAAATTCTGTTTTTTGTTAATCTACAAATATATCAACTTAACACGATTTACTTTTGTCCGTATTCTGGAACTTTATTAACAGTACTAAGATTAATTGTCAATAAAATTCACTATTTTGGGTGCCCCTAATTCCGGCATGCCGGTAGTACTACAGGAGATGAAACAGAATGTTTATAGAGAACTGAGGCAATCTCAGGATTTTACCAGCGAAAAAGAAACTGGTCAAAGGTTTTTAATTTTACATAATGATGAAGTCAATACTTTTGATTTTGTGATTGATTCATTAATTTCGATTTGTGAACATGATGCAATGCAGGCGGAACAATGTGCCTTCATTACCCATAATAAAGGCAAATGTGACGTAAAAAAAGGCTCATACAAAGTTCTTGATGTGATGCGTATAGCTCTTCTTGACAGGGGTTTACAAGTAACAATTGATTAATCTGACATGACTGTATTAGGTATTATTTTGCTTATCCTCGGAGGAGTTCTTCTTTTTTTATTAGAGTTTCTGGTTGTTCCCGGAGTTACAATAGCCGGTATTGGCGGATTACTCTTTTTCTCGGGGGCTATTTATCTTGCTTTTGAGAATTTGGGCACTAATGCCGGGGTCATAACATTGATAGTTGTTGTTATTGTCATTATTATAGCTCTGATTTACGGTTTGCGTGCCAAAACCTGGACCAGGATTTCTTTGGGCACGCAGATTAAGTCCAAAGTAACAGATGTGCAAGGCTTGCCTATAAATATTGGAGATTCAGGAATTACTTTGACTCGTCTGGGGCCTATTGGAAAAGTAAAAATTGGCGATGTCAGATGTGAAGGTCAATCAATTGGCCCTTATATAGATGAGAATGCTGAGGTTGAAGTAGTTCAGGTCAAAACTAACCATGTAATTGTTAAACCAAAAAAATAAAATATAATGGACACTAATTTAGCGTATTTAATAGGTATTGTGGCGGTTGCGGTCGTTGGACTGGCTTTGCTTCTGTACATTGTGCCAATCGGCTTATGGTTTCAGGCCCTGATTTCCGGGGTTCGGGTATCTCTGATCCAATTGATTTTCATGAGGTGGAGGAAGGTTCCACCAAGGGCTATTGTTAATGCACTAGTTACTAGTACTAAGGCTGGTATACCTTTGAAGCGTGACGACCTGGAAGCCCACTTTTTGGCTGGGGGTCATGTTCAGTTAGTTGTTAACTCTCTGGTTTCAGCTGATAAAGCAAACCTGGATCTGAATTTCAAGATGGCTACAGCGATTGACCTTGCGGGTCGTGATGTACTGGAAGCTGTACAAATGTCTGTTAATCCTAAGGTAATTAACACCCCACCTGTAAAAGCTGTTGCCAGGGATGGTATTGAGCTTATATGTAAAGCGAGGGTAACTGTAAGGGCAAATATTAAGCAGCTTGTTGGAGGTGCCGGCGAGGAAACAGTACTTGCCCGGGTTGGTGAGGGTATTGTATCTTCGATCGGTTCAGCTCAATCGCATAAGGCTGTACTTGAAAATCCGGATTTTATATCGCGGGTTGTATTAGAAAAGGGCCTGGATGCTGGTACTGCTTTTGAGATTCTGTCTATTGATATTGCAGATATTGATATTGGAAAGAACATCGGTGCTGTACTGCAAATGGATCAGGCAAATGCTGATAAGAATATTGCCCAGGCCAAGGCTGAGGAACGTCGTGCTATGGCTGTTGCTCTTGAACAGGAAATGATAGCTAAAGCCCAGGAAGCCCGGGCCAAGGTTATTGAGGCTGAAGTAGAAGTGCCTTTGGCTATGGCTGAGGCCTTCAGGAAAGGTCATATGGGAATTATGGACTATTATAAATTTAGGAACATTGAAGCTGACACCAATATGAGGAACTCCATTACCGACGTGCCAGGAACTGATAAAGTTGATGATTAATAAGCTCCATGGAGCTTGAGGTGTGCAAGATTAAAATATCATTTTGTAAAAGGAATAATATTATATAATTTTGCACTGCTTTTTTTGGAGAGGTGGGAGAGTGGCTTAATCCACCAGTTTGCTAAACTGACGTAGCTGTTACGGCTACCGGGGGTTCGAATCCCCCTCTCTCCGCGAATCGGGTGTGAGTGTGAAAAAAATTAGGGGGGGATGGGAAGTCCCCCTTTTGTTTAAAGAGGAAATTATGTTTGATTTTGAGAAGTTAGATTTATATCAGGAGCTTAAACAGCTTAATATCATAGTTTACCAAACGGTTGGAATGCTTACTGATGTTGATCCTTCTTTATTAGAGCAGTGGAAAAGGGCTAGTTTAAGTTCAGTATTAAATCTTGCAGAAGGAACAGGCAGGATGACACCGGCAGACAAAAGGCACTATTATACAATTGCCAGGGGAAGTATTTTCGAATGTGTTGCGATCATTGATATGATTAATGGTTTAGACAAAATGGATGAGGGATTATATGATACATTTTATGCCGGGTATGAAAAAGTATCAAAAATGCTGCTTGGCTTATATCGCAGTCAACAATAAAATACTATATTTGCACCTCGAAAATCAGATTGATCTTCGAAAGCATACACACTCACACTTCTTAACACACCCTCACACCAACCTTATCGGGGTATAGCGCAGTCCGGTTA
>JAUVKA010000287.1 GCA_030592205.1 Bacteroidota bacterium
ATTCGCTCATATTATTACCATAAACCAGCGGAGTCTCACCTTGATCTGTTAAAGCCATAAATTCAATACCGCTGTTGAGTAAGTTAAGTAAATCCTCGGAGTTCTGTATTTCCTTTTCAATGGTCTGCCTAAGCTTTTGTTTGGCCAGATTTTTATCTGTTGTATTCAGGGAATTCATATATGCATAAACCGAATCTACCCATGATGCCACATTACGCTGGGTCATTATCCAGCATTTAAGGGCCTGCAATCTTATTTTCTGATCAAATAGGATTTCTTCTTTATCATCCCCAAGCATTTTTATTGCTTTATCCAGCGGATCCCACACGAAGAGATCAATCCTATCCCGAAGATATTTAGCCTTAGCCTCAGGAATAAGTTTAAAAAGCACATCCCGACTCAGATCAACATTATTAGGATTATGAGGTGTAGTACACATGAAATTTTCGTAGTAATCCCGATCTTCTTGAGGGATTGATTCAATATTTGGTGCCAGTGGCCTTACCCATAGGCGATACCATGCGAATCCTATAGTTGAGTACAGAGCTGACACGTTTGGAAAGGCCAGAATAGCCTCTTCTGCAAGTTTCCAGACCGAAATAAGCCTATCAGCATTCTCAGATCCGGCATGCTTGATTGCATATGCCTCCATGAATTGATCCGGATCAAGATTAGCATCAAACTGAAAAGCATTAAGAAGATGATGATTGATATTATAAAGAGCCAGTTCAGATGGAACTGAACCTCCTAAATGTGATAGGAAGTCTATACCATGCTTATCCAATTGCGCCAGCCGCTTATAAGTCAACCAAGGGTAAGGGATTCCAATCAATGGTGCAAACATTACCTGAGGACCGTATGCAAAATAGATAGAAGTATTAGATCCTTTCTTATCTAGTTGTTGAATGTGGGCTACTTCCTTCTTGTCAAATTCACGTTGATAAACTGATCCAGCATTAATATCATACTGATCCTTGTATTTTGGATGGTGATACGGCATTTCCCAACCGCGCTGAACAAGACTTGAAGTCTCAATATCCAATTGATCTCCTAAACCATTGATCATCACATCATGTTCACCATAAAAAGATTCCATTCGTGTTATCACCCTGAAATCCGGATTGACTTCCTTTCCCGCATCCCTCAGTGTACGAAAGAAACGCAGAGCATTTTCACCGGCCAGACCGGCAATTTCCTTGTCATCCTTCCATTCTCTGATCAGGTAGGCTCCACCATTTCTTCCAACATACAGTGATTTGGTGTGTTCGAATCCTGCCCCGCTGTCGTTTGTCCAAATATTCAAAAAGCCTAATTCAGGCACCTCCGTCATCAATTTACTCACCATCTCAGCATAATGCTCACGTACTTTAGAATGAGTGATCGTCATATTATACCGGGGTTTGAAACTCCTGAAAGGATGATCTACTCTGGCACCCCGAAGCATGGGATATTTTGTAAAGAATTTTTCAGGAACCGAACGTGGTTCGAAACAAAGCATCCCGGGAACCAATCCGTATTTTATTGCCAAACGGGCATTTTTCTTTAAATAATTCAGGTTAGCTTCGAGATAATAGTAGGGATAAATCCCCTTATTCAATTCGCTGTAAACAAATTGATCAAGTGCCGGACAGTAAGTGTAAAACATAGGATAGGTTTCACCTTTAGGGCCATCCTCCAGTCCCATAGGATAAGCCAATCCATTCACTTCCAGGTGTGTAAATCCATTTTTTGCAAGCTCCCGGATATAGCTCTCACGATCCAATCCCCTGCATATCCTACCTTCCTGAGTAAGGTAATAATCATAAGCAGTACGATTCCATTGAAAGGAAGGAACAATAAATTTTCCGCTTTCAAATTCTGATATATTCCTATTCATCCAATTTTCCACAAGATTTTGACAGAAACTATAGAGATAATAGGAATGTGAACAAATGATCCATCCTGCACCCCCTGGTGTAAACATCATCCATATAAATCTTTCTGGCTTATCACCTGCAAATTCAGGAATTAACTCATCAGAAGAAAGTTGTTCCAGAGACACAATAAACAATCTCCCAGGCCCCGGATCAAATTCTTCGATTGATGAAGTGTTTGAACCTGTCGCTTGATTAGCCAGTACAAGTGAACTTTGAATAATGTATTCAGGAGAGTCTGATTTATATAAAACCAGTTTAAGCGAACGAAGAAAATCTCGAATCAACATAATCTATTGTTTAGAAAAATCAGCAATCTTATTCAGAATTTTGTCTACCTCAAATCTTTGATTATAAACATGAAATGAAGCTCTCACCCCATTCAAGCCAGCCTCAGTAACCACCCTGACACGTATTGCCTTACCTTTCCCAAGAAAACTCGCAACATCCTGAGCCTTTTGACTTTTTATCCTGAAAGATATTATTGATGAGCGGTATTCCTTTTCCTCCGGGGAAAGTATCTCAACACCCTTTATTCCTGATAGTCCTTCATAAAAAGCTTCAGCAAGCTCCCGGTTGTGTGCCTGAATCTTTTTCAACCCGATAGTTTGAACAAATTGTGCCCCTGCCCCAAGGCCTAGAAAGAGAGGTTCATTTTGGGTGCCAAACTCGTAGCGCTGTGCGGAATCCTGAAGAGTTAAACTCATTTTAGAGATATCATAGCCGCTATCCGAATAAGCTCCAACAGTAGTAGGCTGCAAAAAGTCAAGATTTTTTGAAGGGACATATAATATGCCTGTCCGTTTTGGCCCCAACATCCATTTATGACCGCTGCAGACATAATAATCAACATCAAGATTATTTACATTGATTTCCATACTGCCCGGGGCCTGAGCTCCATCAACCGCAAGAATGATTCCCTTGCTCTTTGCCAATTCACCAATCTCCTTAATTGGAAAAACCTGACCAGTTGTACAGGTAACATGTGAAATGAAGATCATTCTGGTTTTATTAGTAATCAACCGGGATATCCTGTCAATATTCCCGGCAGCAGAATGCATATCAGGATCAAAGGTTATAATATTAACCTTATTAAGTCGATGATGATTTAGCAAAGGTATGTGCAAGGCAGGATGCTCATGGGTAGATGTGATAATTTCATCTCCGGCCTTTAATCCAATACCATTCAGTATGATGTTAATCCCTTCAGTAGCACAACTGATCAATGCCAACTCCTCCACCTTGCATTCAGTACCAAATAATGCTGCACAGGTCTTTTTAATATCGATCCAATTATCATGACTGTGACCCGGTCTGGGAAATCGTTCCTGCTCATTCATACTGGTTACCACCTTATTTATAACCAGACTGGGTAAAGCTCCAATTCCACCCGTATTCATGTAAATATAATCATCAGGAAAAACAAACTGCTCCCTAATAATCCTCCAGAAATCATCATCATTATCACTCTGCTTTAAGGCCAGTCCGAAAGGAGAATCCACCCCGTAAAGTTTGGCAATTGGTCCCAAAGCAAGGCTTCCAGACAACAATCCCAGGTTTTGTAGAAATTTAGTTCTTTTCATCTCATGATTACATTAATTTATTTTGTATTCGATGCAGCTCGCCAAGTATTGTTCTTCGTTTTTGTGAAATTAATCCTCATGGCTCGGTTCATGATTGAAAGTGTACTTCTATTGATGTGAGTTGAATGATCCGTGTCGTAAAATTAACGTATTTACTTTCTCCAATTGTTTCACGGGTAAACCTTATTGGTTCACTATTGATCTCCACTTTTGTTACAGAAGCAGCCTCTGGTAACAGGAGGTGAATACTGGCTAATGAACCTGGGCTCCTTACCTTTAGTTTGATATTATCCGGAAGATATTCGTATTCATATTCAATACTTGCCGCCGAGCTTGGATAGCTAAGTTTTACGTGGGCCCGGTTAGTATTAGCTGCCAACCATCTGGGAGCAAGTCGAATATTTTTGAATTGTTTTGATTGATCTTCAATGCCGGCTAAACCACTAATAAGTGCATGGAGCATTGCTGTTGAGCCCCATCCATCTGTTGATGTTGCCTCAGGACTGGTACTGGCTTCCGCTGTTGAAGGAGAACCATCAGGGAAATACCATAGCCAGCTCCCATTATGTTGTTCTATAAGTTGATAATACCTAAGCAGAATATCAACTCCGTAGTTTTCATAACCACTTTCGAAAGCCGCCTTTGCCAGCTCCCCACCAACCAATGGGAAAATTCCTCCGTTAATATAGGCTCCTCCCAGTAGTTTCTCATCTCCAAATATACCATCCGGAAAGGGGGGATCTATTGAGTACCATTCGGCAAAATAATTCTTATGCTGATTCCTTCTTTTTCGATATTCCTCCAAAATGGACCTTGCCTGATCAATCGTTGTAATCCCCCGGTTTATTGCCATAGGATTGCTAAGGCTCAATTGATCTGCTTCATCTACACCTTGTATTTCACAAGAATTGAGCTTGACAAAATGAGTATAAAAAGATCCGTTCCAGCAAAGCTTGTTGCAATTTGCTTTCAGCTGTACAGATTGGAGATTATAATGTTCAGCCTTTTCATCATCATCAAAATATTTATATAGATTTTGAACAATATTCAGAGCTTCAAAATATCCACTGTTGTCGGCATGGGAAATTCCCCAAAAAGTATTTTCATCGATCTGAAATTGCAGCCAGTCGTGTTTGCCTGCTGTGTACGCAAAATCCCAGGTATCAATCGTGTAAGGCCTTTTAACAAGTCCATTTACATGATCAAATCGTTGCGGATGGTTTAAGGCATATTGTAAAGCTTTTTCCAAATTAGGAAGCAGAGAATGTATCCAATCATCATCGCCATGTGCCTGCCAGGATAAGTGTGCTGCTTTAATAAATCTGTACTCAACATCCGCCTCAACAGGAACCCGCACATATTTTGTCCAATTTTCCCTTTCGCATGGCAGCTTTTCAGGTGATGTAGTGAAATAATCAAAAATTCGTCCATTCGCCGCCTGAGTATCTGCAAAATGCCTTATTGCGCTCTTGATATCCTTCTCAAAATACCTGACTCCCCTAAGCATATCGGAATAATCCCGAATCCATATTGATGGAGTATCCGGAGATCTATACCCCCTAATTGGCTGCCCATCAACCTCAATATCAAGAATATCCTCCTTAAGAAAAGACTGAACTTTCGGAATCAATTCATCAAATTCCCTTTTCCCGGTCCGTATAAAACAATCGTCCATCATCTATCTAATAGTAGTTACTAACCACAGTAGAAATATAACAACTCCAACCAAAAACCAGCTTAAGCCAAATCCCAAAGTGTCGATCTTTTTCCATTTTCGAAATTCCCATTGCGAATGTGGGAACATCTTTTCCTTCTCAAATTGCCCGGGGTTTTCATAAGCGGCCAGCAGAACGATTTTCTCCTGTTCCTCATCCGGCTGAACAGGGGTATGCATCTTTGTAAAAAATCGGTCTAGTAAAATTTTAGGTATAGACTTAGTGAAAAAAGAGAGCAAGAATAACAAGACAAAAGGAAAGAGAGCATCAAAAACAAATCTGATGGCTACTAATTGGGCTTTAGACCAATGGGCAAAATCAATCCCAAACCAGCTCAGTACCCACAATTCTGCATGAAATCTTCCTGTACCAATCTTAGCTGAATTTACATCTTCGGCATCTAATCTGACAACC
>JAUVKA010000381.1 GCA_030592205.1 Bacteroidota bacterium
AGCTCTTTCTCTTTCCTTTTCCATATAGGCACCACGAACAAACTTTATGCCCAGAAAGTAGCCGGCTTGTTTAGCCTTTCTGTATGACTCTTTGAGGAATTCGAGCCGGTCATGGCGGTACATCTGAAGAGTATTGAAAACGATAGCCTTTTTATGGTTATATTTTTCCATCATCTCTTCAACAACATCATCAATAAATTTTTGATACCAAGAATCTTCCGCATCGATCAAAATAGGTAAATCCTTTTCAAAGGCTGCTTTACATAATATATCTATTCGATCACGGAAATCCTGAGCTTCTTTAGTTTCTGTATTACTGAGGGTATGTCCGGCGCTGACCTTTTCCAAAATGCTACTGCTTGTAAAAGCCGTTGGCTTAAATACAGCAAATGGTATATTGGCGTTATCTGCTGCGTTGTCAATCGTTTTTAGGGTTTCCTTAAGGGCCGCTTGAATGTCCTCAGGCCGCTCCTTTCCTTCAACCGAATAATCAAGAATAGCTTTAACTCCATATTTACCAAGGGTAGCAATAACCGGAATAGATTCTGGAATATACTCACCACCACAAAAGTGGGAGTATATAGTTGGTTTAATGGCCCAACTGACTGGAATTCGGAGACCAAGCAAAATTTGTGTCATAATCCTCCCTAGTTTAACCATCCAGGGCGACCCAACAATTTTGAAAAGATAATAGGCCTTATTAAGATCCCTATTAGTCTTGTAGGCGAAGGCAATTTGAGTGTTTTGAAATCCGGTCATTACTCAGTATTTGGTCACAAATTTAATGGAATTTTTTATCTTTGCCCTCTAACTAATCTTAATGCCTTTTGAAGCAATTTCCCGATAATATTATGGGAGTCAGGCTGTCTTCCAACATAAATTCCGATCTCTTAGATGCAATCTCTGTAACGAAAGCGGATAAGGTGTTTTTTTTGTTTGATGAGAACACTTTTCAGTATTGTCAGCCATTGCTAAATATCCGATCTGAATTTCCAGATTCTTTTAGTCTGATATTAAAATCAGGTGAAGAAAATAAAAATCTGGATCAGCTTAGAAGAGTCTGGGATTATTTCGAGGAAAAAGGTGCTGGAAGAAACTCTCTTCTTGTAAATGTGGGTGGTGGAATGCTTACAGATCTTGGTGGATTTGCCGCCTGTACGTTTAAGCGCGGCATGTCATTCATCAATGTGCCTACTACCTTGCTGGCTATGGTAGATGCCTCTGTGGGAGGAAAAACCGGGATAAATTACGGTGGTTTGAAGAATGAAATCGGTATCATCAGGCAAGCCAATGATGTATTAATTTATGTTCCATTTCTTGAAAGTCTGGATCAGGATAACTTCAACTCTGGTTTTGCGGAAATGCTCAAAGCGGGACTAATCCATGATGCAGATTTGTGGACCCGGTTAATTGAATATGATCTCGATATTCGAGATATTTCTCTTCTGCTTCCATTGATTTGGAGATCCGTACAGATAAAACATGTAATTGTTGCTATTGATCCGGAAGAAAAAGCTGATAGGAGGGCATTGAATTTTGGCCACACTTTTGCTCATGCATTTGAAAGTTTATCTCTGAAATTGCATGAACATCTTCATCATGGTTATGCCGTTGCCTATGGAATGGTCTTTGAATCAGCATTATCTGTAATTCGCTTGGGGCTTTCACCAGAGGAATCAGACCAGATTAAAGAAGTGGTCGGATCCATTTATGGTACAATTCCATTTGCCGGGAATGAAATTGAGCAGCTAATTAATTTTATGAGGTCTGACAAAAAGAATGACAATAATCGGATTAACATAACAATGCTGGAACGAATCGGTAAGTACAAGGTTAATAACTATGTGGAGGAAAATATGATTAAAAAAGTAATGGAGGAGATTCTTAAGCCATGATTATTTAGCCAAAGCGACTTATTCTTTCCAGTGTATCAATATCAAGAATGATAATTTTTCTTCCGTCGATTTTCAGTAAGCCTTCTCTTTCGTAAGTCCTAATCTGTTTGGAAACGCTTTCTCTGCTTGTGCCAATTAAAAATGAGATTTCTAACCTGTTTAAGGGAAGAATAAATTCATTGCTTTCAAATATTTGTTTTGACAGGAATAATAAAGCATCGGCTAGCTTACCATGAATGTTTTTCTGATGTTGGTTTACAAAATTGTGGTAATGGTTGAGGCTGTCCTTACATACTGTCTCAAGGATAAGGGAACTGAATTCTCCATTATTTAGCAAAAGTGATTTAAAAACCTCCCGATCTATAAAACATATTGTGACATCTGATAATGCAGAATAAGAAAGGTGATTAACTATATCACCTGAAAAGGAAAGCAGTCCCAGGTAGGTAGGTCCTTTCACAATCTGTAGAATATGTTCCTGCTGACCCTGTTGTTGATGGTATTCCTTAGCAATTCCCGATCTTAAATATATAATGTGCGAAGCATCAGAACCTGCGGATAGGATGGTTTCGCCCTTTACCAGCTTTGCTTCCCTGCATCCAGAGGATAGAAGTTGAAGGTCAGCTTCAGACAAAGCCATTGTTGCGCAGGATTTTTCGCAGCAGCTTTCGCAATTTGGATTTATGATATGTGCTTTTCGCAATAGTTCGGTATCGTTACAGGATTCACAAATGTAGCTGATTGATTTTAAATTGTCTGCTGAAAATATTTTTTAACTAATAAATTTTCAAAAATGAGCAAAAAGAACTTGACGGCCAGATGATAATAATTAAGCCTGTAGGCCAGTAGAGCAGGAATCTATCTTTTTTTCGAAAAAAAACTACGAAGCAGCTCTTTACTCTCATTAGCCCTCACTTCTCCTGTAATTTCAGTTTTTGGATGAAGGATTTGTTTTTGCAAGCTGCTAAAGCCACGTTTTGGATCATCGGCACCAAAAACAATCCTGCTGATCTGAGTCCAGAAAGCTGCTCCGGCACACATCATGCAGGGTTCAAGAGTTACATACAAGGTGCAATCTATGAGGTATTTCCCTCCCAGAGTATTTGCAGCCGAGGTAAAAGCTTGCATCTCAGCATGTGCTGTAACATCATTTAAAGTCTCCGTCAGGTTATGGGCACGGGCTATAATCCTGTTGTGCAATACAATTACCGCTCCCACAGGCACCTCCCCAATGTCGAATGCATGTCGTGCCTCTTGTAAAGCCTGGCCCATGAAATATGCGTCATCCATGTCCGAAAGTTAGGGTTTTTTCTTAGTTTTGCAGCCTATAAAAAGCAAAGAAACAATGTACAGGACACATACTTGCGGTGAGTTGAGAATGAGCCAGATCGATAAAAAAGTTAACCTTTCCGGATGGGTTCAAAAAATTCGGGATTTGGGGGGAATGACCTTTGTGGATCTCAGGGATCGATATGGAATTACTCAATTGGTTTTTAATATGGATGCCAATGAATCCCTTTGTTTGGAAGCCAGGAAGCTAGGTCGCGAATATGTGGTTCAAATATCAGGAGTAGTATCAGAGAGGAGCAATAAGAATTCCAGGATTTCTACCGGGGATATTGAGATCATTGTAAACACCCTAAATATTCTGAATTCTTCTGAGACCCCTCCTTTTACCATTGAAGAAGAATCAGATGGGGGAGATGAGTTGAGAATGAAATTTAGGTATCTGGACTGGAGGAGGCCCCCGCTACAGAATAATTTAATTCTGCGGCACAGAATGGCAAAAACTGTACGTGATTACATGGATAGCCAGAATTTTCTTGAAATTGAAACTCCCTGCCTGATAAAATCCACTCCTGAAGGAGCTCGTGATTTTGTTGTTCCCAGCCGAATGAATGAGGGGCAGTTTTATGCCCTTCCACAATCGCCACAGGTTTTCAAGCAATTGCTTATGGTAAGTGGGTATGATCGGTATTTTCAAATTGTAAGATGTTTCAGGGATGAAGATTTGCGTGCAGATCGCCAACCAGAATTTACCCAAATCGATTGCGAAATGGCTTTTGTTGAGCAAGAAGATATTCTTACAACTTTTGAAGGTTTAACCAGTCATCTCTTTAAGGAAGTGAAGGGGCTGGATATTCAAACTCCATTCCTTAGAATGCCATATCAGCAAGCTATGAAAGAGTATG
>JAUVKA010000419.1 GCA_030592205.1 Bacteroidota bacterium
ATGAATAGCCACCGCATAAACCATACACATTTGCAATTAGCTTACTCCCGGATTATCTTAAAACTCCCATCCACATTGATCTTGATTATTGAAGAAGCCTGGTTCCGTGTTCGATCTTCCCGCTTCCAATTTGCAACATAATCCATTTTCTCAATCAATTCAGGGTTAATATCTTTGAAGGATGCCGGGCTGGGGGCTCCTGAGAAGTTTGCTGAGGTTGAGACTATTGGTCGACGAAAGCGCCGGAGTAATTCCTGACAAAAAGGATCGTCAGGGATTCTGACACCAATACTCTGATCATTGGCCGGCAGGTCATTGGCCAGATTAACAGCATCAGGAAGAATCAGAGTCAGCGGTGTTGTTGTATTGTCAAATAATTTTTCGGCAATGTCTGGCAAAACATTCACATAGCGGTCTACCATGTTTGTATCTGTAACCAGGATTAGCATGCTTTTGCCGGGATCCCTTTTCTTGATTGCATAAAGTTTTTTTACCGCATCATTATTGGAGGCATCACATCCTATTCCCCAGATAGTATCTGTAGGGTAGAGGATCAGACCCCCTTCTCTCAAAACCTGAATGCAGGTTTGGATATCATCATATGGTAAATGAGGTGCCATATCATTTATAGTTTTTGATAAGGGAATACTTCAAATATGTGTATCTGGCAGAATACCAGGCTATCCAGATTCCCTGCTTGCCTTCCAGAATCCCCAAGCGAAAAAAATACTCCCGGAGGAATCGCCAGCTGCCATGGATAATGCCCTGACCCGGCCAGGGCTTTCTCCCAGCATCAGCATACGCTATGGCGGCAACATTTGCGAAGTTAAGGGTCTTTCTTTTTTGCTCTTCCAGATTTTCCATAGCCCAGTGGAGGAGGTCTGCCGGAATACGTTTTACTAAAGATTCCGCTTCCATTTCAATGTGGTCATGTGGATCAAAGCCGATCCATTTACACTTGCGACGATCAAACAATCTTAATTTTCGGTCCGGATAAAGAGTAGTGAATCGTATCCATTTGCCACAGTATCTATTTCGCCTGTTGACTATATAGCCATCATATTCCCAGCGGTTTTTGATTCTAATAATCTCCTTTATTAAGGACTCAGAGAGAGCTTCATCAGCATCAAGTGAAAGTACATGATCAAATTTAGCCTTTCCAAGAGCATAGTTTTTTTGATTTACATAACCTTCAAATGCATGGGATATGAATCGAACCCCAAAAGATTTACATATCTCAGGGGTTTTATCAGTTGATAATGAATCTACTACCAGTATCTCATCGGCTATTTTAGCAACTGACTCCAGGCATCTTCCGATGTCTTTTTCTTCATTAAAGGAGATTATTACAACTGATAATTGAATCATGCCGGTCTTTTCTACTATGCTGAAACGTTATACTCCCTCAAAGCATTGTTAAGAGAAGTTTTTTTATCCGTCGAAGCTTTTCTTTGTCCGATTATCAAAGCACATGGGACATTATATTCTCCGGCAGGGAACTTTTTTGGGAATGATCCTGGAATTACCACACTGCGTGGAGGAATGTATCCTTTATATTCTTGTGGCTCAGATCCTGAGACATCAATGATTTTCGTTGATCCGGTTATCACCACATTAGCCCCAAGAACGGCCTCCTTGCCCACTCTGGCTCCTTCAACAATTATGCAGCGGGAGCCGATAAAGGCATTATCCTCGATAATCACAGGAGCCGCTTGAACGGGCTCGAGTACACCCCCGATTCCAACTCCTCCGCTGAGGTGAACATGCTTTCCAATTTGCGCACATGAGCCCACTGTAGCCCATGTGTCAACCATGGTTCCTTCTCCGATATATGCTCCGATATTAACATAGGATGGCATAAGGATAACTCCCGGCGAGATAAAGGCACCATATCTGGCAACTGCATGAGGTACAACCCGTATACCTAATTTATCGTAATTTTCTTTCAGAGGTATCTTGTCGTAAAACCAAAGCGGCCCGGCAGAAGAGTTTCGCATTTTGCGTGTGGGGAAATACAGGATAACACCTTTTTTAACCCATTCATTCACCTTCCAGCCTTCTCCATCAGGTTCGGCTACCCGAACCTTACCGAGATCCAACATCTTTATAAGCTCTTCAATAGCCGAAACAGTCTTGCTCTTCTTTAATAATTGCCTGTCATTCCAGGCTTCTTCAATTATGCTTTGGAGATGTTCCATACTTAAACTTGTTTGAGGCATAAAGATAAGTGGATTAGCTGTATTTTTTTAACTTTGATATCTTACCTTATTAAACCTGTAAATCAGATGGATTTAATACTCCCCACACTTGCTGATATCAGAGAGGCTCATAAAAGAATTGCTCCATATATTCACCGCACTCCAGTCATGAAATCTGATTTGATTAATGAATTTATGGGTGCTGAAATCTACTTCAAATGCGAGAATTTCCAAAAGGTTGGAGCATTCAAATTTCGGGGAGCATCTAATGCTGTTCTGCAGTTAGATCCTAAGGATGCGATTAATGGTGTTGGAACTCACAGTTCTGGAAATCATGCGGCTGCCCTGGCGAAAGCCGCTGCAATGAAAAACCTTCCTGCAAATATCGTAATGCCGGATAATAGTCCTGAGGTGAAAAAGAAGGCAGTAGCCGCATATGGGGCAAAAATTACTTTTTGCGAATCCACTCTTGAAGCCAGGGAATCGACTATGGAAGAGGTAATTAGGGAAACAGGATGTACTTTCATACACCCTTATAATCGCTTTGATATAATTGCAGGCCAGGGTACAGCAGCTCTTGAATTATTGGAATCTGTCCCTGATCTGGAAATTGTTATGGCTCCGGTGGGAGGAGGTGGGCTTCTCAGTGGTATA
>JAUVKA010000104.1 GCA_030592205.1 Bacteroidota bacterium
AAGGCACAAGTAAGTGTTAAGTAAAAAGTGTTAAGTGAAAAAGAAGAGCGTTCACTATGGGAAAAGGAAGGGGAAAAGTAAAAGGACAAGGGTTTTTCGGACTTTTTCCTTTCAGAAAGCTGAAAATATGGATTCTTCATTGACAGAGATTTGAATGAAAACTTCATAAGAACAAAACGCTAAGCTAATATCTTAATTGCCTGTTGAATCCGTCGTATTGTTTCTTCCTTTCCTAAAACTTCAATGATATCAAATACCCCAGGCCCCTTCGGAGCACCAACTAAAGCTAATCGCAATGGATTCATTATCATCCCCATCCCTAATTCCTCCTTCGCAATCCATTCCTTTATATTTGTCTCAATTACTTGAGCCCTGAGCCCTGAACCTTCACTTGAGCCCTGAGCCTTGAGCCCTGAGCCTTCAATAACCTGAATCACCTGAATCATCCTCTCTTTTGTTCCCTCTTTCCAACCTTTCTTCACCATCTTAGCATCATACTCCTCTGGTGCCTCAAAAAAGAAATAAGCCTGATCCCAAAAATCAGTCAGAAAATTCATCCGCTCCTTCACAAGCCCTATAACTTTTACCCCTTCGACTCCGCTCAGGGACCGGGTATTACCCAAATCATCTGAATCACCCAAATCATCTGAATCACCCGAATCACCTGAATCACCCAAATCACCCGAATCACCTGAACCCCCAACAACGCAAAACAATTCGGCATCAGTCTTCTGCTGAATGTATTGATGATTAATATTCTTCGCTTTCTCCGGATCAAACCTGCTGCCAGATTTACCCACACGCTCCAGACTGAAAATCTCCACCAATTGGTCCATTGAAAATATCTCTTGTTCCGTACCGGGATTCCAGCCCAAAAGAGCCAGCATATTAATAAAGGCCTCAGAAAGATATCCCGATTCCCTGTATCCTGATGATGTTTCTCCTGTTTCCGGACTTTTATACTCGATAGGGAAAACCGGAAATCCCAGCTTGTCACCATCCCTTTTACTCAACTTTCCATTTCCGGAAGGCTTCAGGATTAATGGCAGGTGCGCAAACTGGGGCATGTCTGATGCCCAGCCAAGGGCCTTATAGAGCATCACATGCAGAGGTAAAGATGGAAGCCACTCTTCTCCGCGAATAACATGTGAAATTTTCATAAGATAATCATCCACCACATTTGCCAGATGATAAGTTGGCATTCCATCAGACTTAAACAACACTTTATCATCAAGCGAAGCGGTATTCACCCGAACCTCACCACGAATCAAATCCTGCATCACAATCTCCTCATTTTCCGGAAACTTAAACCTGATCACATAAGGCTCTCCTTCGGCAATCATCCTTTTCACCTCCTCCTCCGGCAAAGTCAAAGAATTTCTCAACTCCATTCTGTAAGTCGAGTCATAAGCAAACTTCCCTCCCTTTTGCCCTGAGCCTTCACCTGAACCCTGAGCCTTGAGCCCTGAGCCTTGAGCCTTGAGCCCTGATTCTTGATCCTTACTTTTGCCTTCTGCCTCTTGCCTTTTGCCTTCAAGTTCTTCCGGCGTATCAAAAGCATAATACGCCCAATCTGAATTGATTAGCAGATCAGCATATTGGCGATAAATTTCCTTTCTTACAGATTGTTTGTAAGGCCCATATTCACCTCCTTCTCTTATTCCCTCATCTATATTTATCCCGCACCATGCAAGCGATTCCATTATATATTCCTCCGCACCCGGCACATATCGATTCTGGTCGGTATCTTCGATCCGGAGGATCATGGTTCCCTTGTTATGTCGTGCAAAAAGGTAGTTAAAAAGAGCCGTCCTCACACCACCCATGTGTAGTGGACCAGTGGGAGAAGGGGCAAAACGGACTCGACAGTTCATGATAGATATATTTTAGTTACCAAAATTAATCAATAAGGATAAGAAAAAAGCAGGTTACTCAATAGTGTTATATTATTGGGCTATAAAAAAAAGCCCCCTTTACCTGGCATCAGGAAAGGGGGTCTTGGGGGTAATTTAAAATTTTATTCTAGTTGTTCAGAGCAAACCGAACAAAACTATTCACTGTCAGGGCTTTATCTACTTGTTTCAGGTAATCAGCCACAGAAATTTTATTATCCTTAATAAACGACTGGTTAAGCAGTGTGTTTTCTCTAAAGAATTTGTTCAGCTTTCCTTCAGCAATCTTATCAATTATAGCTTCTGGTTTACCCTCTTGTATTGCAATTTCTCTTCCAATTTCCAACTCTTTATCAATGATTTTCTGAGGAACATTGCTTTTATCAACGGAAACGGGGCTCATAGCAGCTACCTGCATGGCAATATCCTTAGCTATTTGCAACTCAATATCTCCAAGGCTCAAACTTACAAGGGTAGCAAGTTTATTACCAGGATGGATATATGGAATTACATAAGGGCTCTCTTCTTTGCCATAGAATGACAACTCGATTTTTTCTCCAATTACACCAGACTGTGTAATTACTTCCTCACCAATATTCTTTCCATCAACAGTTAAAGCTTTAAGTGCTTCAATATCTGCAGGCATATTCTCAAGGGCAACCTTGGCAACAGAATAGGCAAAGTTTATAAAATCATCATTCTTAGCAACAAAGTCTGTTTCACAATTCAGAACGATCAATGCTCCCTTTGTATTTTCTTCGTTGGTAATAGCTATTACTGCACCTTCAGTGGCATCCCGCTCAGCTCTTTTACTAGCGATTTTTTGTCCTCTTTTTCTGAGAATATCTATAGCTTGTTCGAAATCGCATTCTGTTTCTTTGAGTGCATTCTTGCAATCCAGCATACCAGCTCCGGTCATTTTACGGAGTTTTGCAACATCGGCTGCTTTTATATCGGCCATGATTATTGTTGATTAATGGGTTATTAGTTTAGAATAATTTGATTGACCTGATCATGAAAATGATCAGTCTTTCTTTTCAGCTTCACCTTTTGCGGGGGCTTCTTCACCCACAACTTTTTTTCCTAATGATCTTCTGGAGGAAGTTTTTCTGGAAGCAGTTTTTTCTCCCTTGCCCGGAGCTTTTGAACTTGATCTTTTAGCCTTCTGTTCAGCTTCATTATCTTTTTCAACCTTCCTTTCATTCAATCCCTGCTCAATGGCAGAGCACATAAGTTCTGTGACCAGGCTGATCGACTTAGAGGCATCATCATTTGCAGGTATCACAAAATCTATCAAATTTGGATCCGAATTTGTATCTACCATACCAATAACGGGAATATTGAGTTTCCTTGCTTCGTTTACAGCGATATACTCTTTGGATACATCCACAACAAACAATGCAGCTGGAAGGCGGGTAAGATCTTTTATACTCCCCAGCAACTTCTCCAGTTTGGCCCTCTGGCGTGTAATCTGCAGGCGTTCACGCTTCGACATGTGGTTGAAAGTTCCATCCGAAGCCATTTTATCAATGGTGCCCATTTTTTTAATGGCTTTACGCACAGTTGGGAAGTTGGTGAGCATTCCCCCTGACCATCGCTCAGTTACGTATGGCATTCCAGTGGCCTTAACTCTTTCGGCAACAATGTCCTTAGCTTGTTTTTTGGTAGCAACAAACAGGATTTTCCGTCCTGATTTCGCAATACTTTTGAGAGCATCGGCCGCTTCATCAACTTTCACGACTGTTTTGTGAAGATCGATTATGTGGATTCCGTTACGCTCCATAAAAATAAATGGAGCCATATTAGGGTTCCATTTGCGCTTCAAGTGCCCGAAATGAACACCGGCGTCGAGTAATTCTGTAAAACTTGTTCTTGGCATAATTATTAGTTTACCTTCTGTTTTGGCAACCGACAGGTAGTCCGATGACGAAGTCCTGTCTGTTTAGATCCTAAACTACTTATAAAATAATTGGATTAACGTTTGGAGAATTGGAAACGCTTCCGCGCTTTCGGACGGCCCGGCTTTTTCCTTTCAACAACCCTGGAGTCTCTGGTCATGAATCCATTTGCACGCAATACTGCTTTTGATTCAGGATCAATCTGAACCAAAGCGCGTGAAATAGCTAACCTGAGAGCTTCTGCCTGACCTTTTATGCCACCCCCGTCAAGATTTACGCGAATGTCATACTTGTCAGCCACTTCCAAGAGGTTAAGGGGCTGCTTCACAATATATTGAAGCTGACCAGCTGGAAAATAATCGGTATAATCCTTTTTATTTACCGTGATCTGCCCTTTGCCTTCGTTGAGGAAAATACGTGCAACAGCAGCTTTTCTTCTACCAATGGCATTTACTACTTCCATTTTTCTTATTTAAGATTTAAGTTGACTTCTTTGGGTTTTTGAGCCTCATGAGGATGTTCAGAACCTACATAGACGTTTAGATTCCTAAACAATTCTCTACCCATTCTGGATTTTGGAAGCATGCCTCTTACAGCATGTTCTACCAAAAGGGCAGGGTTCTTATTAAACATCTGCTCCGGACTGGTGATTTTTTGACCACCAGGATAACCTGAATGTGAAAAATGCTCTCTGTCAGTCATTTTCTTGCCTGTCAGACGAACTTTTTCAGCATTAATAACGATTACATTGTCTCCACAATCAACATGAGGAGTGTAATTCGGCTTTCTCTTTCCTCTCAGCAACATTGCAACCTCTGAACAAAAACGTCCCAATACTGCATTAGAGGCATCAACAATAACCCATTCCTTGGTTACCGTCGTTTTATTTGCCGAAATGGTTTTGTAGCTTAATGTGTCCACTATAACCAGTTTTCAATAGTTAGTAATTCACTGATTTTAAAGGCAAACGTATGCCTCTGTTAAATTGGAGTGCAAAAATACAATTTATTTTTTATATCCCAAGTTTATTAAACTCAATTTTGTTGATAATCTTGTTGAAAAGTGCAATATTGTGTTTTGCGGCAATCAGGCGGGGGTGATGGAAATTTTATTAAAGATGCTTTTTGTGATCTTAAGAGCCTCGCATCCCTGCTCCAAACTTGAAACAGGCGACTGGTTATTTCGCAGGTTGTGCAAAAAGGAAAGGCATTCTCCGGTAATGAACTCCGGATCATCCTCATCAACTTCGAATGCTGGAAATCCATTAAGGGGCCATATATTACTAAAGGATCCGGGTCCTGATATTCCCGGCTTGGCAAATGTTTCCATTGTGGCAGTTCCACTTTGCAAATCAACACGCAAAATATTTCTGTGCTGATAAACAGCTATACCAATACTTCTGTCTGGAGTGAAGGGATCAATTATCAGGTTGGCTACAGTTCCATTATGAAATTCCAGACGAACATGTATAATTGGGGGGAGGTCCTCACTAATATGCGTAAAATGCGACTGAGCTTTTTTCAGTCCGTCCGGTACAAGAGAAATGCACATATCAATATCAGAAAGCAAGGAGTGGAAAAGTACATGCCCGTATTCATCACCACAAGACCCGAGATGGTGCTGCAAATCAATAAATTGCGGCTGTTGCACCAATTTGCTCATCGACCGGTATGCCGGATTATAGTGTTCGTGATGCCCTACCTGAACCTGTACTCGTGATTCTCTTGAAAGCTCCACCAATATGCAGGCCTGATCCGGAAACTTGCTAACCGGAAAACCAAATAAAACATGCCGGGATAATTTAACTGCCTGAATCGCGCATTCAATGTAAGCTGGAGCTGGAGCCGGAATCCATATCACATCCGAATCCAGGAAAACTTCTGATTTAGAAAATTGTTCAGGAGATGTCTCTGAAAAACTGCCGGATATGCGAAAATTAGAATCTCTGGAAAAACCGGAGAGCTTTTCTTCCCAAATGGCTTCGTTCGTAAGAATTCCTATAGCATACATATCTTTCACTTGCAAAATAAAACTATTATTACGGACGTGATACTGTTTTTTTTAGATACTTTTCAATAGCTTCATGTGGAAAACCTAACTTAGTGGGCTGAAAAAACAAAAAATAAATCAGGAAAATGCAGCTTGGGAAAATAGAAATCGGTCAAGATCCTAAAAGCATACATCAATTAGTGTATGTCTTTTTCATGGTAGGAATAGTAGCCTGCATGCCCTTGTCGAAATATGTGACCAGTGTATTTCAGTTTCTATTACTCATACATTGGTTTGTACGCGGGGATTACCCCGACAAATGGAAACGCTTTAAGTCGAACCCGTCAATATGGATCTTGTCCCTATTCTTTATTATACCAGCCTTGGGAATGATCTACAGTCAGGATTGGGATTATGGTTTGCATGACCTGAAAATCAAACTACCCTTGCTGGCGCTTCCACTTATTATCGGAACTTCCGAGATCATATCCCGACAACAACTTAAGTTCATTCTCCTGACTTTCGCTGCGAGTGTCAGCATCTCAAGCCTGGTGAGTCTGGGCATCGTTTCCGGAATCATACCCTATATATACACTGATATCCGGGAAACATCTCTTTTCATTTCTCATATTCGCCTTGCCCTGCTGGTAGATATATCGGTTTTTATTTTAAGCTTCTATGCTTTGCGCAAAGGAGTTTCACGAGCTGAACGTATTGGCTTATTCACCTGGGCATTTTACCTGCTTGTATTTTTGGTTGCTGTAAAAGCATTGACCGGACTGGTTGTTGGACTGCTGGTAGGACTTGTGCTGGCAATCAGGTGGCTGTTGAACCAGAAAAATATTATGCTAAGGTTGGGCAGCCTGGGGGCCATCCTTGTTGTACCCATTTTGGTAGCCGGCTATTTATTCTGGAAGGTAAATGATTTCTATACCATAAAAGATGACACCCAAAATCTAACTAAACAAACAGCAAACGGTAATCCTTATTGGCACGATACTACTAATTTTCAACTCGAGAATGGGTACTACACCGGCCTTTATGTTTGTGAGGAGGAAATGAGAAAAGCATGGAATGATGTTAGTCGTTTAGCTTATGACGGGAGGGATAAAAAAGGACAGGAACTACGTTATACTCTCATCAGATATATTACTTCATTAGGACTTCATAAAGATGCTTATGGGGTATCTCAGCTGGAAGAAGACGATATCGATCTTATTGAATCTGGTTATGCTAATCATATCTACAAGAAAAAGAATCAATTCAATGTGAGGATGTATGAACTGATCTGGGAGATTGATATTTACAAAAAGGGAGGTAATCCAAGTGGACACTCTGTTACCCAGCGGATTGAATATCTCAGAACAGGTTTTTCCATATTTCTTGACCATCCCTTAATTGGTGTGGGAACCGGCGATGTACCGGCAGCCTTTGAGAGCAAGTATGAAGAAAACCGATCACCACTAAGCCCTAAATGGAGACTCCGTGCCCATAACCAGTGGCTGACCTTTGCAATATCGTTCGGATTAGTGGGAGTTATCCTGCTGATCCTTGCCTTTGTACTACCAGGTTTCACACAAAAAAAATTCAGTCAGTATTTTTTCCTGCTGTTTATTATGGTCTCTTTCCTGTCGATGTTTAATGAAGACACACTGGAGACCCAGGCAGGGGTGGCATTTTTCGCATTTTTCTATCCTTTTTTATTATTTTCTCCAAATCATGACAAATAGAATCCTGACAAAAGACCAAAAATTCCTTGCACTTTCCGTAGAGTTGGCAATTGAGAATGTTAAATCCGGGGGAGGACCTTTCGGAGCTTTGATAGTCAAAAATGGAGAACTTATCTCTACAGCTGCTAACCAGGTAACACAGTTGCATGACCCCACTGCTCATGCCGAAGTTCTGGCCATAAGAGAAGCGGCAAAAAACCTGGGGGATCATAAACTGGAAGGATGCACTATTTATTCCTCTACAGAACCATGTCCTATGTGCCTGGGTGCAATTTATTGGGCTGGCATTGATAAGCTGGTGTTCGCCAGCAACAAGGCTGATGCTGAAAAAGCTGGTTTTATTGATGCACATATATATCGTGAGTTTGACCTTAAACTTGAAGAACGGAGTATTATTACCAAGCACCTGAGTATTCCACACGCAGGAGAGGAATTTAATGCCTGGCTTGATTCAGAAGATAAGGAAGTATATTAGTCAGAGTACCCCATTGATTATTCCTGAAATCAGGGAGCCAAATCTATCAACTTTAATAGCTGACCGGATGACTACTCAGTGCTTTTGCAAGAAAGAAGTTCTTGTCAACCAAAAGTAAAACGCTGAATGCATGATCAATGCGCCCGGAATGAAAATGATAGTACGGTTCAATCCGAAAAACAAAATCAAGGAAATTATTGATTTTATATTGATATTGATATTTGATGCTAAGTACCTCCCTGCCCGGCATATAAAAGTCGGGTTGATAAGCACTTTGAGAAAGAAAAAGACCTTCCCCATGTGGGGCTGAGAAATCCCTGGATTTCCAATATCCCACTGAAAATTCCCAATTGCCGGCTCCAAGTTTAGCAATTGAGTAGTTAGCATATCCTTCGGTAATCTGAAGGTGGTTTCCCGGGTTAATCTCCAGAAACTGACACCAATCCTGCTCAAAACTTAGGTGTTTTATAAAATGGTCGTTTCCGATCCATTGCATTTTAATGCCCTGCAAAAAATTACTCTGGGTGCCAGCCAGGAGAGTAGTACGGTCGATTTGCCCCCCCCTATGTCGGAACAGAGCCTGAAAAGGAATTCCCAGTCGAAACTGAGATCCTTTATATAAATCAAAATACATATTTAATCCGGCTGTAAATTTTTCCTGAAAGGGATCTCCTTCCTTAATGAATTGCTCCCAGTTCAGCCAGATATCCCCTATCATATCAGGATAATCCAAAAGAAATTGAATGCCATTTTCATAATTTTCTATCAGGTATTTTTCAAATCCAAAAATTGGTTCTTTAAGTCCATGGTTGGCAGTACCGAAAATGGTTCCAAAAATCATGTTAACATTCTCATTGAGAGCGTGCTGTACTGTTAATACCGGGGCTACACGATCAATCTCATCTCTTCCATAGTATTTTAGGAAATGAACCCCGGCCCGTATCCTTGTTTTATGGCTGGCATAATAGTCGATAGTGGGTTCCAGAAACAGGCCGGTCAGACTTGATCCTATCTTAAATTCATTGGCATACTCATTATTTTTGAAGAAGTTGGCATTTTTAAATCTGATATAGAACTGATCATGCAGATTGCTGTCGATCCGGTAATCTTCCTGAAACACTGCATAATCTCCCCACCTGAGGAACTCTTTGCTTTGAGCTATGAGGACAACAGGGAAAACCAGTATCAGAGGAATAATCAGTATTTTTTGCCAGTTATTCAACACGCAAAGGGAGTTTGGCCTTGTATTAAGTAAACAAAGATAGAACAAGAAATTTCTGCTAAGGAAATAAAAAAACCTAATTTTGCCAGTCAATGAAAATCGGAAAGATACAATTGCCTGATTATCCAGTATTTCTTGCACCTATGGAAGATGTAACTGATCCTCCATTTCGTTACATGTGCAAAAAATTCGGAGTTGATATGATGTATTCTGAATTTGTTTCTTCCGATGCCCTGATTAGAAATGTGAAGAAGACCATTCAAAAGATGGAAATTCATCCCTATGAGCATCCCTTTGGCATTCAACTCTACGGTAAAAATATCTCTGCCATGGTTGAATCTGCTCGTATTACAGAAGCAATGGATCCGGATTTAATCGACCTGAATTTGGGCTGCCCTGTAAAAAAGGTAGCTATGAAAGGTTCAGGAGCAGGCCTGCTAAGGGATATTCCTTTTGTAATCAAGATGACCAAAGAGGTTGTTCGTGCAACAAATCTTCCTGTAACTGTAAAAACCCGCTTGGGATGGGATGAGGAGAATATGAATATTGTTGAAGTAGCAAAACGCTTGCAAGACACTGGAATTCAGGCTTTATCTATCCATGGAAGAACACGGGCGCAAATGTACAAAGGAGAGGCCGACTGGAACCTAATAGGTGAAGTGAAAAATAATCCTCATATCCATATTCCAATTATTGGCAATGGAGATATTAACTCCCCTCAAATGGCCAGGGAAAAATTTGATCAATATGGAGTCGATGCCATTATGATTGGTCGTGCTGCCATCGGCCGTCCATGGCTTTTCAGGGATGTCAGGCATTATCTTGATACAGGAGAATTGCTCCCCACCTTTACGGTCAGGGAACAAGTCGAGTTGATCAGCGAGCATTTACAAAAAGTACTGGAAACAAGGGAGCCCAAACGTGCTGTAATATCTATGAGGAGGTTTTTTGCAGTATCCTTCAAAGGGCTTTTCAACTTCCGCGAAACAAGAATTAAGCTACTCAGAGCAGAAG
>JAUVKA010000360.1 GCA_030592205.1 Bacteroidota bacterium
CAGGCCTTGCCTTGATTGGGGCCTTAATTCAAATTCCGCAAGATCCTTTAACTGCATGAGGCGATCACCTGATCGGATATATATATTTTCTATATCCTCCTGGTTTTTGAGATAATTAGAAAACTTGATATTATATTGATAATAACCTTCCCGAACCATCAGGTTGCCAATATTCACATTGTTTTCCTCGAGTGATGATAGGATATCCCGGTCTGTCAGATTCAGACTCTTAAGTTTTTCATAATCAGGATAAACAGCAAGCTCGGGTAAACTTAAGCCCGACAGATCAACCATCGCTACCTCAGGCAGCTGTTCTATTCTGCGAAGGATCACTGATCGTACAAACTCACTCAATTCCAATGATTTTTCCTGATCATTCCAGTCGGCCTGCCTGGTTACCATCAAGTTGAATACCGGAATATCTGATGCTGAAGATTTAATAACTCTTGGCCTGTCCAGATCACGCGGCATGGAATTCATTGCATCGTCCATCTTCTCGTTGGATTCAATGTAGGCATAGTTAATATCAGTACCATATGCGAATCTGAGGCGAATTATAGCACTTCCATCATGGGTCTGACTTTCAATATCCTTTAGATGCCCTACCTGGAGCATTTGTTGACGAATAGGCCGGACAATAGAATTCTCCAGTTCTCTTGCCGGAGAATTTGGGTATGATATCTGAATAGTAATTACAGGAATATCAATATTCGGCATTAGGGAAACCGGAATATTCAAGGATGTAATAATTCCCAGAAAAATAATGGCCAAAAAGGACATTATTACCGCAACAGGCCTGTTGATCAGGAACTTAACCATATCTTATTTTTTTTCCTTGAGTTCAAAATCTATCCTTGCATGATGGGCCAGGTTAATGTTGCCAATAGTAATTACAGTATCACCCGGTGTAAGTCCTTCTGTAATGCTGTAGCTCTGCGAATTCTCAAGACCTGTGAAAACATAATTCCACTTGGCCAGTGTATCATTCAGAAGAGAAAATACTACCTGGCGATTAGTACGAAGCACAACGGCTTCTTTAGGCACTATCAAGCAGCCAGGTACATAATTACGAATAAACACCTTGACATTCATTCCGTCCACCAGCTTTCTATCTCTAATATTGACCAGAGCTTTTATTGTTACCATTCCGCGCTCATTTATTAGCGGGTTGATTTCTGTAATAGTTCCCTTGTAATATACTGAATCCATAAAGTAAGGCTTCATAGTTACCTCCTGCCCTATTGACAGCCGGCTTATTTCCGACTCCATTACAGGGAAAATAATCTCAAAACGGGAATCATCCATTAGTATGCAGAATGGTTCTCCACTCTTTGGTGAATTGTTTGGTTTGGTTTCCAGGTTGGCAATTCTACCGGTGAATGGAGCAATGAGTCGTGTATAATTATATCTCATCTCTGCCTGCCGGGTAAACAATACCGCTTCATCATAGCCTGTTGCCATGTTGAATCTTTTTAGGGCTTCAGCCGATACATCTTCCGGACTTCTTGCCCCAACTTTATGTCCCACTATTTTCCCAAGCCTTTCTATTCTGGCTCTTTCCAGTCTTAGTTTTGCCTGCTCCAGGTCGAGCTTCTCCATACTGTTTTCCATCTCCGCAATAAGCTTTCCGGCCTGAACCATCTGACCATTTTTGTATAAAATACGGCTAACAACACCATTGGTCTTAAAATTAAGGGAAGCTTTCTTTAAAGCTACAAGCTTACCATTGCTAATCAGCTCCATTGGGAAATCGCCAAACACACTTAGTTCTCCGGATACCTTTAATGGTTCGGATTTTGCATCTATCTCTCCCAGCTTGTTCCCGTAGGGGTTTTCCTCCTTATTTTTACAGGTCGCTAAGCAAAGCCCCAGCAAAACCAAGAACATCCAAATAACTGGCTTCTTCATATTTTTATTTTTTTAGGTTTCAATGATAAAAAGGCAGGTAAGAATACAAAAATGGCTGCAACAGAGAATATTAAGCCACCCATCGTACCTGCTGCCAGAGAAAACCAGAAGGCTTCATCCTCACCTCCTGCAATAAAGGGAACAAGTCCAAATACGGTTGACAATACTGTAAGAAAGATTGGAATAATCTTGCCATTATATGCTTTTAGGAAAATCCTGACAGGCAGTATCTTTCCCTTCAATCTTTTGTTATAGTTATTATAATCGTTCAGGATATATAATGCAGCATTAACAACGATTCCGCTCAAGAGCAGGAAAGCAGCAAATCCCCCCTGATCAAAAGTAAAATCGAAGAGATAGAAAGTGAGAAAAACTCCCACGTAGGAAACCGGTATAATGAGAACTACAGCCAATGGCTGCTTCAGGCTTTCAAGCAGAATAGCACAAATCATATAAATTATTGCAATAACCATCAGTATAAGGAAAAATTGTTTATTTGCCTCCCTCTGCCAATACCTGTATTCAGATTGTTTAATGGTATAACCGATCGGAAGCTGGTCTGACATTTCCCTGATAATTCTATCCCGTGTTATTTGCCCCAGTTTATAATTACCAATAAAATCATACTCAACAATAAGTCTGTATTGCTGATTTTCCTTACATATAGTTTTATTCAGTTCCTGCTTTTTCCTTTCACCCAGATCATCTAATCGCACAACAGCCTGATCAACTTCAACTAGTGTATTTCCCATCATCCAAATGTCAAAATCGTCTGATTGAACGGATCGTAAACTAATCTGCTCGTAAGCTCCATCAATAAAAACAGAACCCCCTCCACCATAATTAATAGAATATCCTTCCAGCTTATTATATACCTGCATAGCATTAAGCTTCCTTGCCTGTAACTTCTGAGGATCAAGACTAATTCCAAATTCGTAAACCGGATCCCTCATCCAGGTATCCTGGCTTATTATTGATGATTTTTCAACCCTCTCATGTGCAAGAACCCTGTCTCTGACAGTTATGGCATGCCCCATTAATTCTTCATAGTTATATCCATAAAGGACAATCTTACTCGAACCGATTCTTTCCGATAATGAATTACTAAATGTTTGTCCCAGTCCGTAAACACGCCAATCTGCACCAGTCAGATTATTTGACAAATCCATTAATTGGCTCAGAAGAATAAATGGGAAAGCTCCAAGCTCAAAGTCAGGTTTAAAGTTTACCATGATTCGCCCATTCCGGGCATTGCTGACTCTGGTCACAAATTGATCAATCTGTTCATAACCTTTTAGATAGTATTCAACCTCAATCATCAGATCATTCATCTGCTGTAAAGTGGAACCTTGAGGGAGTGAGGCTGAAACACTTATTGATGTACGCTCCGGTATTCGATAGGAATATCTATTGCGAAAGTGCTGGCTAAAAAGCCGTAATGTTCCACCCAAAGCCTTATCAACAACAGGCTTGATCTTTTGGACATATGTATCTGAGGCCAGAGTTTTTTGGAATACCTTATGATACCACTCCTCACCTTCCATCCTCGTTGGAATCTTAAACGTAGGCAGGCCGAACAGTAATATTGCAAAAAGTATAAAAGCCCATCGGTATCTCTGGGAAAAGTCGATCATCCTTCCATAGGCAAATGAGAATTTTACTACTCTCCTTCTCCTTTTAGTCGTTCTTTGGCCCTAGTTTCTTTTTAGCGGAATTTTCTCCAATAGAGATGGAACTAAAAACATTAAAGGCTGAGTGCTCAGATTACAATATATGATCCAGAACCGGCATCATAAGCCTTTCTTTCACATTCCATTAAATAAAGGTACCAATATATATCACATCACATTTTAATTTTTTCAGCAGAGGTCGAGGAGATAGTTTGTCCAGTGACAAATGCAGCTTAATCAAACAAGTGCAAAAGATTTTTAAATCCTTCTTTTTCAAGGTTTTCTTTTGGAATAAACTTTAATGATGCCGAGTTGATACAATATCGTAATCCAGTCGGTTCAGGACCGTCGTCAAACACATGCCCAAGATGGGAATCTGCTTTTTTGCTTCTGATCTCGACTCTTTTTATAAACAGGCTGTTGTCTTCGATTTCCTGGGCAGATCCTTTTGTTATAAGCTGTGTAAAGCTTGGCCAGCCAGTGCCGGATTTAAATTTATCCTGTGATGAAAACAAGGGCTCATTGGAAATAATATCCACATAAATGCCTTGTTCTTTATTGTCCCAGTATTTATTATCAAAAGGTGGTTCTGTTCCGTTCTTCTGGGTGACTTGATACTGAAGAGGTGTCAGTTTTGCTTTAAGACTCTCTTCCGACATCATGTTTGAATCAAATATCTGTCCATTATTGTCCCAGTTTCTTTTGATAAAAGCATTTCTTCCAGAACTTGCCCTGTAAAATTTGTAACGGATGGGATTTTTTGTATGGTAATTTTGATGATACGCTTCTGCCTCATAAAATTGTCTCAACTCAAGAACCTGTGTCGCCACGGG
>JAUVKA010000057.1 GCA_030592205.1 Bacteroidota bacterium
ATCCGGAATCATTTTTCTGATATCAACAACATCATCATGACGAAATCCAATTGCATCCAGTGAAACCAACGCAAACCTGCTTTCTCCATCGTCGAAGACAACCACGCGAGCCCAAACATCATCATGAACGCCGTTGGCTGCCTTCGCCTGGCTAAAGCCGGCTATCCAGTAGGCATCGAACTTGCCGTTATTATTATTGTCGTTATAGGTATCACCATCTTTTTCCCGATATTTTGCATCATCGTTAACATCGTTCCAGGTATCAATAATATCCGGGGTTATTGGCATAGCAGCAAAACCAACTTTTAAAGTTCCCGGCATATCTGATGCCTTAAGTGCCAGATCAATCTCGTATCCGGAATGGCGATCCTTCAAATTCCACATTATCCATAAACATAGAAGAATAACAATTCCAATAATTACACCACCTATTCTTAATAACCACTTCTTCATCTCACTATAAATTAAACATGTTTTGTTTTTGAGTGCTTGAATCTATTTTCAAGAACTATTAATATCACTAAGTATATAAGGAAACCACCACCAACCCAACACAATGTGGAGCCATATTCTGAATAAATATCATTGTAATCTGTCAGAGATGAAGACCTATTGATAAGAACAAATCCCAATATCAACATGAAAATACCACTGAAAAAGGTCAGGGTTTCCATAATCTGCAATGAACCTAAATTAAATTTCCCTAATCTGTTTCTTTTAATAAATCGCAGTCTGATGATTTGAATAATTATCAACCAAATTAACCAGGACAGAAGCTGCAAGAAATTTAAGGTCCGGAGATAGCTAATTATCGTGAAAACAGGACTTAAAAAAACCAGTTCATGAGATAAAACCTTTCGGTCATTATATATCAGAACTTTTATTTTACTCATATCCTTTTGACGCAGAACATTTAATATAGATTCTTCTTTCTGATCCATTTCCATATCATGCCATCCCGGAATGTCAAGAGCATTCCAGACAAAACAGGTGCTTCCGTAACCGTGATAATCCACAGCTCCGTTCATGATTAAGCCATTGGCAGTGCAGGCATCCACAATATTATTAAATATCCTCCTGTCATATATTGATTCGGTTCCCTGGTTAGCTATTTCAAATCCGTCAACATTAAGATCGATAAAAAAGGGTATCGATTCTCTTTCTCCATCGAACCAGTGTGCAACAATTACTATCCCATTATCACTATGAGTAGAATCAATTACCTGTTGATCGCTCAGGCCCCTGGTAATAAAATTCCTTTTCAGACCCAGCAAAGTCATGTGGTTACTGCCCGAAAATTCCTCACCAACTATAATCAGCGGCTTAGGTGGAAGATCCCCATCCCTCTGGGCTTGCACTGCCTCCATGGTCTTTTCATGGTGATTGTGGTCGGTAATAAAAAAGGCATCGAAGTTATGCTTTCCATGCCATTTCTGGAGTCCCTCCTGGGAAATAATCCCGTCGTGGCTGTATTCTGTATGACTGTGGGTGTTAATCAACACAGCATTTTCCCGATCATTCAAAATAGTATTAGCAGGAAGTGACACAAAAATGATAAGGACCAGTATTCCAAGCCAAATACCCACAATAAGAGGAGTACTCTTTAACCACACTAATATACTCTTTAACACTGCATTGCCCACACTGTCATCTTTTCCAAGCACTCGTAAAGCTACCGTGTAAAGGAGGTAGAATACTAATACCCAGATCAATAACATCATAAATTCCAGGATTGGTTGATCTGCCCTCAGATAGAACAAAAAGATCCCTAAGAAAGGCTCAAAAATAACCCGCCATACAGATATTTTAACCCCAATACCCGGCACAGCTTCTGAACTCAGGGCATCAATAATTTGAATTGGGTAATGGAAAACAAAAGCAACAAAGGCAAAAAGAGCAATTATCACAATAACAATCAAGCTATTATAGTATTTCCCGATCCATTTATTTGTCATGATTATATTGTTTGAAAGAATTTGTTCTCTACAATTCTGCAGATTGTGTGATAAACCGGCAAATGTAACTCCTGTATCTCAGCTGTATTATCCGCTGGTACGCAAACGGCAATATCGCAGTATTGTTTCATTTCACCTCCGCTTTGTCCGGTCAGTGCAATAACGGTAAGTCCCACCGCCTTAGCAGTTATTACCGCGTCAACAATATTCTGAGAATTTCCTGATGTACTAATGGCTATCAATACATCATTTTTTTCTCCGTAACCAAGAATTTGCTGTGCAAAAACAAGATCTGCACCGATATCATTTGCTATTGCTGAATAAAGTGCTACATGAGTATTTAATGAAATTGCAGGCAGGGCAGTTTGCAGCTTATTTGCAATAAGTTCCCCCTTATCTCCGGCTACTAACATCATCCTGTTTCTCAGACCATCATCTACAGGCCGTTTCATCTCAAAATTTTTCATAAGCTCCCCAACCATATGGTCGGCATCAGAACAACTGCCCCCATTCCCGCACAATAATAGCTTTCCATGGTTTGAGTAGCATTCAATTATTGCTTTGCAGGCCTCAAGGATATCCTTATTGCAGGATTCGAGAGCCGGATAACGCTTAATCATCTCAATTAAAAAATATTCCTCTTTCATTTTCCTTTTTTCAAGCTTAGTACATTGCAACACTCAAAGCAGCATAGTCACCAATTGTTTCTCCTAATGCTGCAGGTACGATTTTACACACCTTATTCGCTGCCGGAATCGCTTCACGGCTTAAAATCCTTTCAATATACGGCTTTAAAAGCCCTTCATTTCTGGTATAAATGCTTCCGATAACAATGCATTCAGGATTTAGTATATCGATTAATACAGCCAGACCTTTTCCCAGATATTCAGCAGAAATACCCACAATCTCTTTCGCAATAGGATCACCTGAAATTGCAGCACTGAATACCTCCTTGGCTGTAATATCTTTAATCGATTCTTGTTTCGGACATAAATCAACAGTTTCGCCTGCCAGAAGCTTTTCTGAAATAAGACTTTTGGCCAATTGAGCAATTCCTCCTCCACTACAGAAACCCTCAAAAGAACCTGCTTTCCCAAAGCCAATAGGTCCGTCATCAGCCATCCTGATATGGCCAACTTCTCCGGCTAAATCGTTTGTTCCAGCATAAAGCTGTCCGTTCAGTATAAGGCCGGCACCCATACCGGTTCCGAAAGTCAGAAAGATCATGTTCTTTGTACCAACACCGGCCCCCATCATCCATTCAGCTAATGCACAGGCATTGGCATCGTTCTGGACCTCTACATCAACATTAAATTCATTTTTAAAAATCTCAACAATGGGAACCGAATCCCAGCCAGGTAAATTGGGTGGAGAATAAATAACTCCCTTTTCTGAATCCAGCGGCCCGCCGCAACTGATGCCAATTTTCACCAAATTACTTCTATCATATTTCTCAAATAGATGGTAGGTATGCTCAATAAAGTCATTTAATATCTCCCGGTAGCCTCTTTCTGTCCTGGTTGCAAATACGATTTTCTCGAGTATTTTAAAATCCTTATCACCCAAAACAATACTGCACTTTGTTCCGCCAATATCGAATCCCAGATAATATCCTTTTGTATCAAGCTTAGCCGTCATCAATTTTATTTATTTAGCAGAAGTTCAAGTAATTTGTCTGATTGCGAGAAGTCGGGTATAATAATCTGGGCACCAGCCTTTATAAGCCTCGTGCGTTTTTCCTGGTTAAGGCCATACCTTTTTACCTCATCACTTGCAATTCCAATTGCAATTCCATCAGATTTAATACACTCTTTTATTTCGACGGGGCCGTCTCCAAAAACAAGCAGCTCATTTCCTTTAAGATTGTTTTCATTTATAATCCTATTGATCACCATTCTTTTCGAATACTTTTTGATGTCATTTTCAGAACCATAAATCCCACCATCGAACAGATCGGCATAACCAAGGATTTGTGCTTCATTGATAACATCTTCTTTATCAGTGCCACTGGCAAGATAAAGTTTTACCCCCCTCTCTCTTAGAGCTTTCAGAAAATCAACAGATCCCTTAAGAGTATAATCATCCTCACTAAGTTGTCCTGAAGCAAGCTTTTCTAATCTTTCTTTTATAACCTTCATCAGGGCTTCATTATAGATCTTTTTATAGCCAAACTTATCCAGGATTTCTTCTTTTGGAACGATAGTGAATTCATCAACCATCGTAACAAGTGCTTCCATCTGAAGAATGGTTTGTATTCCGGTTGTCGTATCGATGAATTCAAGAACCTGCTGTCTGACTTCTTCGTATAGCTTACTATCGGCAGTTTCATATTTACTTCCCATGATAGCCTTCATCATGACAGGCTCCATGATGGCCTCCCACCCTTGTCTCAAGGTGCTTATTGTTCCATCATGATCGAACAGGGCATGTTTTATCTCTCCGGTTCTTGAAACAATATCACTATAGCACAATTCAATATCAGAATTTGGCTGGTATTGAGCCTGACGAAGATCCATCGCAAGTTCAGGCCGGTAGTTATAATCAGCATCTTCATTCAAGGCCAGTATCTCTTCACCGGATGCTGTTCCGGTAGTGAATAATTTCTGTACAGTGACGGCAGCAGCCAGGTTTGCAAATTGAGCTGATTCTCCCGAAGAAATCCCGGCTGCAAGACATAAGGACAGAGCACTCAGAGTGGTATCTCCGGCACCTACAGTATCAAGCTTTTTTAACAATTGTACTCCGGGTATTTCAGTAAGCCCGAAAGAGTCGATGCTAATAATACCCCTGGCGCCACAAGTGATAAAAATCGGCTTTTTATACTGTTCAAAGACCCTGTTTCCGTATTCTCTGATCTTTGAAACTGAAACATAATCCTGTGGTTTTACATCCTGTCCGTTAAGAACTGCTATTTCAATTTCATTGGTTTTTCGGTATACATTTTGGAAACTGGCGTTAAAGTGGCGGGAATCAAGAACAACGATTTTATCACTGAACTTCTTGAACAGCTCGTTCGCCTCATCTATAAAAGACTGATTTGTTATACTCCCGCTTACCTGTTGATTGAATATCAGGGCATCATAATCCTCAAGAGCTTCTTTCAGATTATCCAGAATAGCTGTATCAGTATCCTCTGTGCGCTTATTTTTTAACCCAAAATCAATCCGTGGATCTTCTCTCTCTCCATAATATTTTTTAGTGTATGTATAGGTGTCAAAATCTTCATTTTGAATTATTAATGAACTGGTATCTGCACCAAGGTTCTGAAGCTGTGAGGAGAGCTCGCGGCCATGAATATCATTACCAACAACGCCAATAAGCTTTATTTCAGCAGGATTTAAGGCAGACAAGTTAGCAACAATATTACCAGCTCCTCCCGGTGAATACTTATGGCTTGAAACGGATTCGGCCTGCAAACCGGTCTCAACTGAAACCTCCGAACCATCAGGATCCATGAGCCAGTATGCATCCAGACAAAAATCTCCATATACTGCAATTCTTACACTGCTGATTCTTGTGAGGATTTCATTAATGCGGTCTCTTTTCATGTTTTATATCATTGCTAGTCTGCTAAAGGAGCTGAAGTAATTTTTGGTATAAGAGCGGGATAGTCTGCTTTTGATTTCCGCCTATGTAATATCCTTTCCCTCCGTATGCCTGCGGAACCCTAGTTACAATACTCTTCTGATCACGATAATAATAACCAACAGAATTTTCATCGGTAAAATTTTCAGGATTATATGGCCTTAAGTCAAAATTGGCAGTTATAATCTTTTTCGGAACACGTCCGATATTTCCAGCCATTGAAGCCGCCTTTAGAAACACTTCCGGGCCTGTAACTGCACTACCCACATTTAAGATCACCCCACCCTCATCAAGTGCAGAAATTTCATTAGCATATATCAGAAAGTCACGACCTGAACATCCGCCTTTTGCCTGGCCGTCGAAAAATGCATGCTGATCAAGCACGTCAGTACCAATCCCGGCATGAATAGTCAAAGGGATATTGTTCTCATAACAAATGGTCTGTATACTGATCTCAGGATGCTTGAATTCTATTGATTTGTTGTCAAGCTCGAGAATTTTTGCTGCTTCTTCCCGAAACGACTCATCACAAATAAACTTCCCAAGAGCTTCACCGTAGCCAAGACTTTGCTTGTTCCCAAGAATAAGGGCCGCATTAATGTAATTGAATTCATAAGCCATTCCAAACTGTCCTTTTTCCAGGGCCTGTGGAACATATTCGCTGGTTGCACCGATTAAAGCCAGCTCAAAGTCATGTATTGAGGTGGCAGCATTCCCTGAAATCATGGTAAAAAGCCTACGTTTGATAAGATCACCGAGTAATCCGCTCAAGCCGTTCTTTACCAGGTGCCCCCCGGTAAAAAACACAAGCGGTCTGTTTTTCTCTCTGGCAGAAATGATCTCCCTGGCAAGGAGGGTAAGATTTTCTTCGGCTTCATCAGAAACATCAAAAGACATACCGTCGACATCTTCAGGCTTGATCAGATCATCAAGCTTAACTTTGTTGCTGCGCTCAGATACCGGATAAGTGATAATCTGTTCTGCGTCGAAAATCTTATATCTCCCTTTATATTCCATTATTCTAGAGCTTTTTTAGAATGTAAACACTCGCTGTAAGAACGTATACCATGCAGGCTGTCAGAACCGTTTCCCCATATTTACTTATTTATTAGCTTAGTTTTCAAGCAATTTATTATCATCTACAACAAACATTCTTGTGCTTTTCGTATACTCCCCTCCGTTTGGATCGGAATATCTAAGATCTAAATAAAATGCCCTAAATCCCGATTCCGGGTAATCTACCTGAACTTCAACGCTATCTTGATTTACAATTGTTACATCATTGCTGCTCCAAACTTCATCACGAAAATCACGGTCTTCTGAATTAGCTGTCCATAAAAAAGCACCCCGAAATTCCTCTGGAGACATCACTACGGCTAAAGAAAGCTCTTCCTCATATTCAGAAATATTCCATTTACATATAGGATATTCATCTCTAGTCATTGTCCTTCCAAAAAATGCACTTATTGCCCTTAATGCTTGCTCTCCTCCATTCAGGTTATGGCCTGCATTTGGCACATAGTGAAGGTAATTCTCACCTGGGATATCATCCAGGTAATGCTTTATGGCATCTACCGGCCAGTATTCATCGTTCGTTCCATTTATTATGAGTTTGGGCATTGTAAGTTTATCACGGTATGAATAAGGATCTATCATAGTCGTTAAATCATTAGCACCATCAGCAACAATATCTTGTGCAATTCCCAAATCTACATAATCCTGTATCTGAACACTATAATCATTCCATGCTGTAAGATGATAAGTCAGGCTCATCGGCATATTGAGGACATCGATTACCATAGGTGCAATTGCTTCAACCCTGTTATCGTGTGCACCTGTCAGCCAGGTTGTCCATCCTCGTTTTGATGCACCGGTAAGTACGAACCGGGAAATTTTGTGGTTCAGAGTTTCTTCTGAAAATAACTGTATAGCATCCATAGCCCGTACAGCGGTCTTAACCATAGGGAAAAGCAATGGCCAGGTATAATCTCCATCATTACTAAAATTATGAAGGGTATATGAGATCAATTCATCTTCATTAAGATCATCATAAAGAGGCTGGTTTGGTATCTGCCAGATGATGGCAACAGTGGCTTTGTTTTTAACAGCTAGCATCGACATTATCTTAATAAAATCAGTATCACCTCCGCGAATCACAGGTTCGCCGTCTTTATTCTTTCCTCCGTTTATTAATAATAAAGCCCCATCATAATTATTTTCATTTGGGACCAGGATCGTCAGCCTATGTTTCCAGATATGTTCACGCCACTGCTGTGAGGTTAAGTTCAGGGAATAATGGTTCAGTCCATCATAACTGGCGGATCCTATTAGCTGGAATGAAAATGAATCATCTTCATTGTCCAAATAACTTTGCAGCGCAGTTTCCGGAGTAATGACATCAAGCTTTTTCGTGCATGAACCAAGCAGCAATGGGAATATTATCGCAGACAACAAACACAGCAATTGTAGATTCTTCCTTTTCATGAGTTTTATTTTCATTGTATTAACTTTTATATTTAAATCTCTTGTTTTTCTATAATCGTATCAGCTCATTCTTTTTAGCTGAAAGGTAAGCAGCTTCAACAATATTCAAAACAGCTTGCCCTTCAATAAGTCCAGGAGAAGGTTGCTTACGTGATCGGATGCAATCAACAAAATATTCCATTTGGCGATCATAAATACTTTGATCGCAATGCTCAGATTTCGCAGGCTGATTTGTCATAAATTCTTCACTGGAATCCTCGCCTTTGGCTTTAAAAAATGTTGGAAAAACGCTGCCGTAACCCTTAGTGCCATATAAGCGAGTACCTGCCTCAGGACCATCCATGTGTGGGTGCCACCATCCGCTTTCGATTATTGACCTTGCTCCATTATCCCAGGAGATAATAATAATGCCTGAATCATCAACATCATAATCGCCAAAGTAAGTATCGATACTTGCGTAGACTGAAAGTGGCTGAGGATCACCAAGAATATACCGGACAGTATCAATGGCATGTACACCCATATCAGCCAATGCTCCCCCACCCGCCAGTTCTTTTTGTGTAAACCAGCCTGAAGGTCCCCAGTTCTCATGAATGCCATATCCTTTTGTCTTAATAATCTTCCCCAGTTTGCCGGAATCTACCAACTCCTTCATATGATTTACCTCTATGTCAAATCTCCACATGTGACCAACCATTACGAGCTGTCCGGTTTTCTTTGAAACATCAATTATTTCCTTCCCCTCCCTGGAATTCATTGCCATAGGCTTTTCGAGAAATACGTCTTTATCATTCTTCAGAAATTCAATGGCATAAGGTGCATGGAATTTATTAGGTGTTCCAATGATAACTGCATCTATATCAGTTCTGTCAATAATACTCATGACATCGCTTGCAGTCTCTTCAATATTATATTTTTCAGCAAACTTCTTTGCGGTTTCAAGTTGATTATCAACTGCTATAGCAACTTCAACATTAGCTAATGCCTGCAAGCCACGAGCATGATAATGCGCTATATATCCTGTTCCAATAATTGCAATTCTTATTTTTCTCATAAACCCGTTATTTAAGCAGCTCTATAACATTATCATAGATCTTCCTTATTGCCTCTGCAATGAGATCCATATCCGCCTGACTTCCCAGCAGAATTTTATTATGGACACAGACTGATTCTTCTTTAAAGATCCTTTCAGAGATTGGCAAACTAAACCTCGATGGATCAATTGCAGCCCAATGTTTATCATTTATTTTATATCGCGATGGCTTTGTCAGAGGCACATATAATGAGCACATGTTTAATGGTTCATAACTGCTGTCGACACCAATACCCAATTCGCTTTCTAAGGCTTTTCTGAATTTCCCCACGGGAAGGCCATTGAAATCTTCTTTATTATATCTGAAAGCAAAATTGAAATATGCCTCTTTTGTTTCCCTTTTATCACGACGCATTGGACTTACTCCGGATAAATCCTCCAGGAGAGAATTCATATATAGTCCATTTCTATCCCGTATGCTATTTTGTTCGGGTAATCTTTTTAAGCCTTCAATTAATATTGCCGCCTGGAATTCTGTGATACGGTAATTTCCAGACTGGATAAAATTCCCATCGTCGCTATAAAAACCAGCCCCTTTGTCTTCCTGAGAATATTCGCCGCTTTCCGGTCTTCTTCCGCAATTTCTCAAGGCATCAAGCTTTTCTGCCAAAGATGGATTATTTGTGGTTAGCCCGCCGCCTTCCCCGGCTGTTAAGTGTTTAGATAATTGAAAACTAAAACTTCCAATATCTCCTATACTCCCGGCTTTTTTACCATTCCATTCACCTCCGGGTTTATGGGCACAATCTTCAATCACAAAAAGATTATGTTTTTCCGCGATATCCATAATAGCATCCATATCGGCAAAGCTGCCATACAGGTGCACAGGTATGATGGCTTTGGTTTTAGGAGTAATTGCCTTTTCTACTTCTTTGGGATCAATACACCAGGTATCTGGACAAACATCGACGATAATTGGCACAGCATTAACATCGATGATTGTAGCTGCTGTTGCCTGCCAAGTTAAACCAGGCAAAATTACTTCATCTCCATAACCAATACCTAAGGCTTCTAATGCAAGCTGAAGGGTAACCGTTCCATTAGATGCAGAAATCGCGTAATTGGAACCAATATATTCAGCAAATAATTTATTGAATTCTATCTCTTTAGGTCCATTATATGACCAAATCCCGCTATTCAGAACTTCAAGGAGGGCTTTTTCTTCTTTTCCATCCCATACTGGCCATGACGGCCAGGGATTGGCTTTTACATTTCTTGTCGGCCTTCCTCCATTGATTGCTAATACTGCCATTTTAAAAATCAATTTATATTATTATCACTAAACCTTAATTTCATAATGCTCAACATTCCATCCACTAATTTTAAGCATTGCTTTATCATTCCCAATAGCTTTTATTTCGAATCGAGCTTTTATAGTTCTGGTTTCACCGGGAAGTAATGTAATATAATTATCATCCCAAAAAACCGGCAAAACTGAATTTCCACCGTTTTCAAGGAAAATATTCAGATTGATAAAGAAAGCAATCCTGTCAGTTGCGTTTTTCGCTTTAACGGTAAGAGTTCGCCATTCTCCATCATTTTCAATATGATGACTGACCTTGATCTTTACATCATCTAAACTATGCAACTGTGTATAGTCAGCATAGGATTTACTTGGAGTATAAAATGGCCAGTCCTCAAATTCGGCCTGATAATCAAGTACATCTTTCTTTAATGACAACCAATAGAAATTGTTTCCAATTTGATTTAAAGATTCATCGAGCAATCGTAGATCCAGAAAATAGGTGTCAGTAAACTTCAGGTTAGTCGGAAGTTTAAGCAGGAAGGTTGATGATTCTTCTGCAATATTCACTTCAATATTTTCACTAAATATTTCAGAGGAATAGATGTCAAAAATTCTGATATGCGCCTGGTAATTTTTAACTGGATATAAATAATCATTAATAATACTGATAGAATGATCACCGTAGTTGTATAACAAATGAAGTGGTTCGCAAGCCTTTCTGGTACTGTAGAATGCCCCATTTGGCATTAAATAACTATCATACAATTGCCAGTACATATTTGGCAGTGCAGAATTAAGCATCCATTGAACAACACCTGTGGCGTTAGGTTTATTAAGCTGAAAGGCCTCAAACATGGGGCGCATTAGTTCATAATTCAGCAATTGTGCTTTAAAAGTAAAATCCTCTACATCTTTCGCCTTCCCATAACGATATTCTATTGCTTCCTGAATACGATCCAATGTACTGAAGTCATTTTTACCACAATGATATTCCCAGGTTTCATCAATTGGCCAGAGATGATCAGGTGGAATCATTTTCTTAATGCTTTCAAGCGGAGGGACATTCGCCCCCGGACATGTTTCCGTATTAAAACCATACGCCCCACCCAGCTTCTTATCAGTGTACCAATATATGGGTGGCGTATAAGCATATGGCCCCAGCATTTTCACACAGGAAGAACCGCTAATTTCACTAACAAGCTCCACGTCAGTAATAATTCCCTGTTCACTACCAATGCCGCCAGTTGAATTCAGATACGGACGTGTTGTATCGTATTTATTAAATGTTTCTATATACTTTCTTTCCAGATCAGGATGAGGAATCATGTCGCTGCCAACAGTCCAGACAAAGATACTTGGATGGTGACGCAGCCATAGGATCTGATCCTCCCAGGATTGTGCAACAAGTTCTATTTCATTCACCTCTGTAACCCCACCATAGAGAGGATCGACCTCTTTACCCAGGTATTGTTCATGTTCCCAATGGCAGCTCCATCCCGCCATAATTAATATCCCCGACTGATCACATAAATCATACAGTTTTTGATCTTTGCCCCAAAAACCTTCCAAACGAATACTATTCAGATTCATGTGCTTTACGTATGCTATCTGTGCTTCCAGAGATTCATGAGTATCCTGAAGAAATAAATCATCAGTCCATCCTGCACCTTTTATAAGCACCTTTTTTCCATTTATTTTGAATCCTCGGTGTCCTGCTTCATTCACATAATCTTCTACCTCCCGTATCCCAAAATGAAGCTCGTGTTTATCTGAAATGTATCTATCAATTTCAATTGATAAGACTAGCTTATACAAATTAGGTTCACCAATTTGATAAGGCCACCAAAATTTAGCATTCTTTACATGTAACTCAGGAAACTCGTCAGGTTTGAATACAATTACAGCTCGTTCACCTGAAGATAGAGTAAATGATTTACTAATCTGAATTTTGTTGATTGTTCCTTTAAGAATACCTGATACTGTTTTACCGGAATGATTGACTAATTCAGATGAAACGGTAAGTATTGCATGTTTCGAATTATCAGGATTGATTTTTGTTTCAACAAAAGGATTCTCGATCGAAATACCACCATTAAAATGTAAACTCACCTCCCGGAATATTCCCATATTCCTGTCTGGCGGATCAACATTCCAATCCACAAAACCAATAGTAAAATCCCCTGACTCCGGAGGAATAAGCTCTACTGCCAGGATATTATTGCCAGAAATAATGCTATTACTAATATTTATCTTAAATCTTCGGAAGGCACCATTAAACGTATTTGAATCAGCAATAAGTTTACCATTAAGCCAAACATTAGCCCGGTAGTTAATCCCGTTAAAACTCAGTAAAACTGTCTTGTTCGCTTGATTCGGTGAAAGTTCAAATTCAGTACGATACCACCAGGGAACATCAAATTGATCCTTCTTAATTTCTTTTAAATTTGTTCCAAAGTAGGGATCACTATACACCTTGTTTTTAACCAGGGAAGCCAAAACGGTTGAAGGTACATTTGTTGGATACCAGCCTTTTGTAGAATATCCGCAACTTGATATTTCTTTCCCCTTGAGAGGGATTTTATCAGAAGACTGGATCTCCCATTTATTGGAAAGCTTTTTTATATACTGTGTAATCATCCTCC
>JAUVKA010000395.1 GCA_030592205.1 Bacteroidota bacterium
ATCAGGACCGAAAAGTCTTTTATACTCTCCGGGATGAGGAGTTAATATTGTATCCCTTGGTATTTTATCAATTAAATCAGGGTTTTCTGCAAGGATATTCAGGGCATCGGCATCTAAAACCAGCCGGGAGTGACTTTCGAGAAGTTTCTCCAGAGTTAAGATGGTTTTTTGATCTTGCCCTATCCCCGGCCCTATTCCTACTGCAGAAAATGGTTTCATCCCGGGTAAAGAGCTAATTTGATCTTGTTCCATATCCAGACTAACCATGGCTTCAGGGGCTGCTGTTTGCAGCACCCCCATCCCAATGGCAGGAATATGAATAGTAAGCAGTCCCGCCCCGCTTCTCAGACAGGAACGGCCGGCAAGAATCGCAGCTCCTAATTTACCTTTTGATCCTGCAATCAGCAGAGCATGACCAAAATCCCCCTTATGTGAGAAGTGCTTGCGAGGCTTGAGAATACCACTTGCAATATCTTTGGTAATATAATAATATTGCGCCTTGAGTTTATCGATAAATTCAGGATGCAGACCAATATCCAGATGCTTCCAATCGCCAACATACATTTCATTCTCAGGCATAAGAAAAGCCATTTTAGGAAATTGGAAACACCAGGTATAATCAGCCTTGATAATGGACCTGGAGGATACATCTGAATTGGATTCAGAAAATAAGCCTGAAGGTATATCAACAGCAACTTTTTGGTTTGGCAATGAATTTATATGATCTACAAGTATTGCGGCAAAACCATCCAAAGGTCTTGTTAATCCGGAACCAAAAAGCGCATCAACAATAATGGCAACCGAATCAGGAACAGGCAGCAAAGAAAAGCTACTCAAGGGCTTAATGGTCAATAAATCAGTTTGAGGCAATCTATTTAAATTAGCTTCGGCATCCTCAGACAAGCCCCTGTCAGACTTAAGCAAATGTAGATTAACACTATACCCCTTTCCTGTCAACATTCTGGCCAATGCAATACCGTCCCCGCCATTATTTCCCGGTCCTGCAAAAATCTCTACTGGCTGATTTATTGTAAACCACGATATAAACTCCCCCAGAAGCTGTGAAGCGGCTCTTTCCATTAAATCGATAGAAGCTATCGGCTCATTTATAATAGTATATGCATCAGCCTCCCTAATCTGTGTATTGCTAAGAATTTTCATGATAAATAGCGATCAGTATAGATAAATCAATAACTAAAACTAATGCAAAAATGGCAATAATTGAAAGGTTTAAAAGAATTTCTATATTTGTTCTTTTCCAAATAAATCTAATTTTTAATTAAGATCTGACAATATGCTTAAAGATCATCCAAAGGGATTATTTGTGGCGTTTTTCACTAACATGGGAGAGCGTTTCGGCTTCTACACCATGATGGCCATCCTCGTTCTTTTCCTGCAAGCCAAATATGGCTTAAGTGAAGACATTGCCGGCGATGTGTACAGTTGGTTTTACTTTGCTATTTATGCACTGGCCCTGGTTGGCGGTATTCTGGCAGATGCAACACGTAAATACAAAACTGTAATAATGTTTGGTCAGATTATTATGTTTGGAGGCTATATTATTATGGCTGTCCCTGATTTACCGCAGTTATTAACTTTCTCAGCTCTGGGTATCATAGCCTTCGGTAACGGATTGTTTAAGGGAAATCTGCAAGCCGTTGTGGGACAAATGTATGACAATCCCAAATACGATAAAGTCAGGGATACAGCTTATATGATTTTCTATATGGGAATCAACGTAGGGGCTTTCTTTGCTCCATTTGTAGCAACTGGCATGCGTAACTGGTTCTTAAAGACGCAGAATTTCGAACATGACGCTAGTCTTCCTGCACTTTGCCACCAGTACAAAAACGGAGCCATAGAAAATGTTACTGAATTTCAGTCTTTAGCTGACAAGGCAACTATTAGTGGTTCTGCTACTGATCTCTCCGCATTTGCAGATAATTATCTGGATGCTTTTTCTCATGGTTATAATTATGCGTTTGCCGTAGCTGCCGGTGCAATGATTATTTCTTTACTTGTTTATCTGATTTTCAAAAAGCACTTGCCGACCAAAGAGGCTTCTGCCACTGAATCTAAGATTTCTTTAGGAGCCAAGCCATTGGCAATTCCTATAGCAGTTGTCGTTGGTATCATGGTTGCCTTTGGTGTCAGTCTGTTAAAAGATATTGAAACAGGTGCTGCAATTGGTTTATTTGCCGCATTTGTAACCTGGATTATAAACATTTCCACAAAGGAGGAAAAACCACGGGTTTCTGCCCTATTACTGGTATTCTTTGTAGTAATCTTCTTCTGGATGGCTTTCCACCAAAATGGTCTGACACTGACATTTTTCGCGAGAGATTATACTGCCAAGGCTGTTGATCCTGCAACCTATATGTTTTTCGAGCTAGAAAACATTCTTTCTGTTATCGCATTCATAGCAGGACTTGTGCTTGTTTTGGGTAAAGGAAAAAAACTCAATATTCGCCTTATTGGGGCAGCTCTTTTAGTAGCTGGAGGTTCTTCTGTCTATTATCTGTTTACCAAAGCAGATCCTAACAGCAATCCAATTGCTCCTGAGGTATTCCAATCATTTAATCCATTGTTCATTGTTACACTAACATTCCTGGTAATGGGTGTGTTCTCGTGGCTTAATAAAAAAGGAAAGGAGCCCTCCACACCTAGAAAGATTGGTTATGGTATGATTATCGCCGCTATGGGTTTTGTGGTAATGCTTGTCGGATCACTGAATTTAGTTTCTCCTCATGAATTGCAAATTATTGACGAGGTAACTGGAGAGATCATTAGAACAGACCCAGTTCCTGACTCATCAAGAGTGATGCCATACTGGCTAATGTCAACCTACCTGATCCTCACCATTGCTGAGTTGTTCCTTAGTCCAATGGGCTTATCATTCGTATCTAAGGTAGCTCCCGGAAGATTCCAGGGACTCATGCAGGGAGGATGGTTACTGGCTACAGCTGTTGGGAATAAGCTACTCTTTATTGGTAGCAGCTTCTGGGGAATATTAGACTTGTGGCAATTATGGTTAATCTTCGTTGCATGTTGTTTGGTATCTGCAGTATTTATCTTCTCAATAATGAAAAGACTTGAAAAAATAACCTCATAAATCAGTTATAAGAATACCCAAAAAGGCCATTTCTGATCATCAGGAATGGCTTTTTTGCTATTAACAACTGTTAAAATCGGTATCAGGGAGTATGTATTTTGCTCAAAAATACACACTTGGAGTTATTAACAATTGTTAATAACTTCAGTTGATAATGTGTTTATTTAAATTCATTCAAAATACTTGTCAAATAGGAATTGAGCAACTATATTTGGTGTACCAAGCGAGGGATAAAAGGCCCGGCGAGGTCAAGTTCTTTGAAAGGGATGAATCAGAAGCAGCTTCGGCAGCTAATGACTGATTGGGAAAATTATCGTGGAAAATCCACTAAGATTTTTATAGAAGGGGCAACCTGGAAATATCAATTGAGGTGTTTAGGAAATGACTATGGAACCAACCAGGGAGGTATCAGATCCCGCCCGATTCTGGGGATTGGCGCAAGCCATATCCGAAGGGTGGACGAAGTATCGGATGCAACCAGATGTGAAGAGCACATCCCACCAGGATAAAGGAACACCCGCAAAGGAAACCCGCAAGGGGGAACAGACCGGGGATCCAGTCGGAACAAGAATGATTAAGTGCAAGCTTGATCAGGAATGTAGGGTAACAGAGCGAGTTCTACGGAACACAAACTGGCACTAGCCACAATAACAGTAACTTGGTCACGGTTGGAAGCTACGGCATCCAGCAGGTGAGAGCGGGAAATTATCGAAAGATGGTTTCCCGCTCGTGTTTTTAGCAAGTTGTATAGCCAC
>JAUVKA010000088.1 GCA_030592205.1 Bacteroidota bacterium
AAAGGTTTGTAAGGCATTAAAAACCAGAGATAAAGAGTTAGGGTCAGCAAGTATCAGCAAATAACGGATAATGCCTTACAAGCAGGGGGTCACTGGTTCGAATCCAGTATCGCCCACAGAACAAAAGCAAAGGGGCTGTTAGGCCCTGGCTTTTTGTTAATGTGAAAGCCCCCCCAAGGAAGCCCGGCCGACGAAGGAGGACGGACAATCCAGTATCGCCCACTGACACAGGCCGTAATAAAGAATGGATTACGGCCTTAGTTATTTATGATGAGGAGAGGAATTCGCTAGCTGCGTTGGAAAATCGTTTTAGCAAAGAGGAGCTTAGGATTAAATTGAAGGAAACGATTGAGATATACGGGAAACCAAATGTCATCAGATACTTACATTATTGGAGTACTGATATTTTGGTAGCGCTCAGATATTTCTGTCACGATAATGGTATTAGACTTAAAGAACAGGACCCCAAGAGGGGAGTCCTTCCTTATAAGGAGGATTATAAAAGAATCAAGGGGCTGCTTGATTAGAGAATAATTTTAGCACTTTCCGCTCTCGCTTGTTTAGTTAACGTTTAGGTTTAAGCACTTTAGTGTCAATTACTTTTTACTATCCTCGAGTATCTTTATAAGTTCATAAATATTTGAGGATGGATTATTAAATAATTCTTTTTGTTTAGCTCTTTTACTAGCCTCTGCACATCTTTCGTTTAATTTTTCTTTTAGTTTCTGGTCTAAAGCTCCTTTTTTATAGTTGTTGTGATTTCTATTGCAGAGTTCTTTGATGCAATCATCAGTAGTAATGTTTGCAGTTTGATTTTTATAGTGCAGTAAAAACCAAAGTTCAATTGAGGGATTAGATGCTAATAATTTTGCAGATTTTATTTTTATTAACCGGTTAAGAACTTCAATTACATCAGCGTCATACATCAAAAAATCGATATCCTTTTCGTGTGTTGGCTTGCCCCTTTTGTGTCTTCTAATTAATTTTTCATCTATATTACTTCCAATTATTTTAGGAACAATCTCGATTTGAATCCGATATTTGGAACGAAGAAAGCATACATAAGATTCTTCAGTTTTCCCTTCGCAAAAAACCCAAAAATGTGGTTTAATCTTTTTCTCTTTCGATACTTGTCTTTTCCTACCCATTTATAATAGATTTTAGGTTTTCAATAGAATCATTTACGAAAGGAACTGCATCGAATCGTCCTTGTAAATAGGCTTTTTCTACATCCATAGTATCCCTAAAGTCGCTATAGTCATATAGCGAATATAAATCGGTAGAAGCATCTTCCTTCTTATTTACAAAATAGATCTGGTCTTTGCGAAATCTTGTTAGATTCAAAAATCTGGTATTATGAGTTGTGCAAATTAACTGTGCTTTGGCGCCTGCACGAAATAGGTTAAAAATATATTCAATAATATCTGTGTGCAAACTTTCACCAATCTCGTCAATCAGTAATACCTTGTTGTTGGTAACAATATTCAAGATATTCAACATCATTACGAAGAGTTTTTTAGTGCCATCCGACTCTTCGGTAATTAAATCAAATCCTACCCTAGGGTCAGCCTTATGATATGTCTTTATTTGTAAAGCATCTTGAATAACATCTTCTACGGATAATGTTAAGTCTTCATGATTCGCATTAAAATTCTTTCCTTGTTGTTTTATCTTTCTGATTTTAATATCTGTTATATCACTATCTGCAATCCTTAATGCCTCCAAAAGTTGTTGCTTGTATTTATTAAAAAGATTTTCTATTTGAGGAGCATTGTGTCCCAGGTATCCAAGAATAAAAGTAGTGTTGAAGTAGTTAAAGACATTTTTTGCTATATCTCTGTCCATTTGGCTAGCGCGTGAGATGTAAAGTGTTTTGTTCGAAGTGTTGTCAGCAACATCTAAAGGTCGTTTAATTACGGAACCAAATGAATATTTTTCTTTTTTTGTTTTTCCTAATCGTTCATCCCGAGTAAAAATTTTCGTTATTCTTCCTTTGGGATAATAGTATAAACTTTCAGTTACAATACTATTTTGCATTAGAGAAAAGGTATATTCATATTCAATATCATTATTGACAAAACGTATGAAATAATTACTCAGTTTTTTATTGGAGTTTCCAAATTTGAATTTCTTGAAATTAAACAACACATTTTCATTGTGGTTATGAGAGTTTAATACCATCATGCTGCAAAAACGAATAGCTTTTATAATATTGCTTTTTCCTGAGGCGTTTGCACCATACATGGCAACTGTTTTCAGCACATTTGTTTTATCAAACTTTGTAAGGTTATTCTTGAGTGCCTTTGCATTTTTAGATTTAATATTTGCTGCTCTTAAATCAAGCACAATTTCTTTCTTAATGGAGAAAAAGTTACTTAAGCGTATTTCTAGTACCATTTTAAATGTTGTATTTGTAAATATATTGCAAATTAAGGTGATAAAATAGAAATAACAAATTTTATTCAATATTTTGTTTGTCATGTGGGTTTTGAATCTTTGAAATCTGTTCGTCGAACCATGAGTATAAATCCCCCTTACCCTGAATCCTCTATGATTTCTCAGTTTGCCGGTGTACTGCCATTAAAATATTATCGAATTTATTTGCGCACCAGGAAAAGCGTATTTGGTTGCTGGATCCCCGGAATAATTACATCAATCCTAATAGAGTTGCTGAAGGAACTTTTCCCAGATTGTCACTCGAAGAAGTTGAAGGTAAGCACGTGTTGCTAATATGGGCTACGGCAGAAAGCCACCGTCCTTACGAAGTGCCACAGAATGTGCTGGCAAAGTGAAGTCGTACAAGTACAGAAACCGGCGCATAGGCGAATTTATCAAGGAGCTGCAACTAACCGAGGTAAGGGGAGCAGAAATACCCACGATTAAAAATGCGATGGCAAGAAATGGTTCTGATCCGGCCATCTTTGACACGGATGAACCTCAGAGAAGCTACTTCTTTGTGGAAATCCCTATCCATCCTGCTTTTTTAACACAAGATAAGGTAGAAAGTTCGGGGATAAGTTCGGGGATAAGTTCGGTGATAACTAAACAAAAGTTGGGTGATAAGTTGGGTAAAAGCGAATGGAAAATACTTGAATTGATTTACAGTGATGATACAATTTCAATAGTAACAATGGCAGGTATCTTAGGAATTAGTACAACAGCAATAGAGAATAATATTAATAAACTGAAGGCCAAGATGTTGCTCGATCGAATTGGTAGCCCGCATGGAGGTAAATGGAAAATTAATGAATAAAATAGAAGGAGCACTAAATAAAAGATTTCAAATCAAGTAGGCCGATACTTCGACTTACCTAAGAAGTAATTATTCTCTACCGAAATCAACCCTAAAAATTGGCAGCATTTTAATTTTGCTGCCGAAATATAGTTTTGTAAAAAAAGAAGCTATTCCTTGAATGAATTCAACCAATCTTCAGTAAAGCATTTCTTGCTAATCATCAGCACCATGTATTCTATCAAGGTAGCGTCCCGTTTTTTAATTTTCAATTATGCAGTCCTTATTAGTTTCTTTATTTGGTCAATTTTGCAATAGGATTTCCTTTAAGTCCGGCTACAACCAACCACGCAACAAATTGAGCAAATGGCTTTATATCCTGATCTACACTGGCACTTTCTAAAGCATTCATGTAATTATCTCTTTCTTCAACTGGGATTACAGTCCAGGGATATCCACCGGAAGCCAACATTGCATTCATAAGAAACCGTCCCATGCGTCCATTACCATCCATGTATGGATGTATATAGACAAAAATGAAATGCCCTAATACTGCTCGCACACAAGGATGTGTTTCAGCTTCCAAAAGTTCAAATAGTAATGGCATTGCGTCTCGTACAGCATCCTTATTGATAGGAGTGTGTTTAGATTGTCCGATAAAAACCTGATTGTTCCGATATCCTGCCAAATCAGATGGCTTTAATAATCCCACAGTAACACTTGGTCCAAATAACTCTCTGTACCAATCACCATGTTCAGTATCCGCCACCTTGCCGGCATTCTTTCCATCCAAAATTTTGCGGATGCTCTTTTGTACTGCTTGAAATGCTTGCCAGTATCCACGGGCTGCCATGGCGTCTGTTTGCTTTTTATCCTCTTCATTGCCTTCTACATCCCATTCACCTGATCGTACACGTTCAATCAATGCTGGAGTAACTGTATATTTTTCAATCGATAGAGAATGATAGGCATCTGTAGTATAGAGTTCTTCTATATGCTCCAGGAATGTTTCTTTATCAAAAGGAATACCTGGTGCTTTGGGAAAAACTTCTATGATGATGTTCCTCATTTCATGCCACATGAGTTTTATTCGGTTGACATATGGTGATTTTTCCCGAAAGTTGAATTTAATTGTTGTCGGTTCTTTGAAAGGATCTTTTTCTCTAACATCATACCCTGCAGACTTCATAGTCTTTAGAATATCATCTGCAATCTTTTCTTGTCCAAGGTTTCTATAGGCTCCGGCAAGTCTTCCAGCAATTTTGGAATGTCCTCCATCCAAAAGTATGGTAAGCAATTCAGAAGCATCTTTAATCATCATGAGGGCCGATCGTCCATCAGTAGATTGGCCAGCAAAAAATGATGGAGCACAATGTACTATTGATGAAGGTAAGTTTACCATTCGCACACCCTTCCATTCTTCAACTTCTGCCTTTTCTGGAAGAGGTGATTTCATGACAAATATGGACGTACCAAAAAGCAATTCAGTTGGTAGATTATTACCTATTGTACTTCTTATTATCAGTTGCTTAGGTACAGAATTATTGCCAGCGTGCAACATCAACGATTGTTCTGCAGATATACAGTAGTCCTCTCCGTATCGATCTTCAAGATAGCGCGCGCAGAATCCCCAAAATGAAACATACCAGGAAGTACTATCCCCTTGTCGCTCTTCATGGGGCGCAGATATATACCAACCCTTTATGACTTCACGTATAAATCCATTTTCCACAAGTCGTTCTCTATGCACTCTGGACAGGTCACTTGCCTTGATACCTACAATCCCATTATCCTGAAGCTCTTTCAGCTTTTCTAAGGATTCGGCCATTTTTTCTCCTGGTGTTGCCATCTATTCCTGTATTGTTTCTATTATTTGACGCTGTGCTATTGTTATTAATAAGCGCTGTTGTAATATTATTATTTAATGCTGTGCGATTGTTATTAATTAGCGCAAGTTAAGTTAAAGTTTATTGATTTACAAAGGACTACGACTAGAGAAGTGACTTGGAGCAAATACTAATCATTGCCAATAATCGCTTTTATTAATGAATCTATGGCACACCACGATTGTATATAAATATTACGTGATATTCACAGGCTATTTTGTTTAGAACAAGGTTGCCAGAGATAGAGTTTTACTCAATATTCAAATTTTCACTGGCAATGCTCAGAACATCGTTACTGAATTCATTAAGGTAAATATTAGTGGTTTCCTCGCTGGAATGCCCCATCATTGGTGCTGCTCAAGGTCCTTTTTGACGGACTATTTGAGGCAATCTTGAACCAGAGGTGATGAAGTATTTAAATGTTTATGCAGCTATTTTGACTTGAATTAGTGAACAATTATTTTTCCAGTCTCATTTCTATCATTTCTAACAAAGTAGATTCCTTTGGATACTGATTTCTTATCCTGGTCTTTTAGATCCCATTCAGGCTGGTTTAATTTCCTGATGAATTTACCACGAATATCCAGAATTTCGAAGGATTCACTGTCTCCACCGAAGTAAACTTTTTCATTTGCAGGAACAGGCCAAACCTTAATGGAACTTCTGTTCAGAGGAACTTTCTCTATACTTGTTAGAGACCAATCGGTTGTTTTGCAATATATATCGAGATTCCTGTCAGTTCGATTTTCAGACCAGGCAAATACGATTTGCTCATTATTGCAAGCTAAGCCATTTTTCCAAAAGTAGGCATGGGCATTGGGTTTATGTCCTTGTTCGTTAATAATTTCAATGGGGCCTACTGGTTCACCGTTTTCATAAACACGGGCAAGTAACTTCGGAAAATACTTGCTGAATTTGTCAGAAGACCAGGCTACTACAGTCTTATGTCCATCTGGTGAAAGACAAACTGAAGCTGATAGATCCAAATCAAGCCATGAATAGTAGCTTTGCTTATCCGACACTTCTATAGGATCTCCTTGTCTGGTTGCATCAGGAAGGTAGTATTGCAGAAAAATTCCTTTTGATTCTTCAGCGACAATGCAGAAATTCCCATCATTACTTATTGCTAATGATGGTTCTCCTGATAAAGAATATCCCTGTGGTTCATATGCGGTACTGACTTCATCAATTGGTACCATGCTGCTCGAAAACCTTTGAAGATCGATCTTTCTTTCTTGATCAACTCGCCAAATAACCACAACGTTTCCACTTACATCTATCCCTATCTCAGGTCTGGTGCAATCTGAAGTTTCATCAGTAGGGCTTATATCAAACATATCACCAATTAAAATTCCAGTCTCCGAAACTACTTGTCCTCTAATAACAGCTCTCCAACTTTCATTCATCTCTTCCCAAACTACTACAAAGCCACCGTCGGGTCTTGCGGCAATGTCATTTCGATAGCAGTTTATGTCACTACTTCCACCTCTAACTGTAATGTTTAAACCAACCAGGGAGCCTGTTTCTTTACTATAAACCTGGCCCATGACATGTATATTCTGAGTTCCCCATTCATAATCATATTCATTGCTTCCAATCCAGACGACTAAATCTGTGCTGCCCTTCCCTGAGGCTGTAGAGGGATTGACCTGGCTGGCACTATCCTGATCTTCCGGAGCAAGCTTGTTAAGGCCTATTAAGTTATTATCAGCATCAATATTCTGACATAGAACATTGGTGTTAAATCCTTCACGATATTGCCAGGAAACCAGCTTATGATTCATGCTATTGATCGAAACCGAAGGCTTAATATCTAAGTCAGCACTACTACTGTCATCAATTTTGAAGTTTGCCCCGATTTTAACACCATTCTCAGTTATCAACTGTCCAAAAACATCAGTCTCTGCAGAAACATGAGGATAAAGATGTTGATGTCTTTTGTCAGTGAATACAATTATCTGGTTCCCATTTGAGTTTTTAGAAACTGTCAACCCTGACTTTTGCACATTAAAGAACGTAAATCCCAAATCATCACCCATAAATTCATAATCGTCGGCCTCATTTCCATCAACAATTTCAAACATAACCAGTTGCCCTCCAAGTGATGATACCATTTGAGTTTTTGTTCCTGAACGTTTTATAACGCGTGGACTTGAATAGCTATTTGCTATGGATGGCGAGACGGGGACAGGAGCTTCTGAAACAGAGCAATCATCATTATATGTTGCTCTAAGTATGTTGTGTCCAGCTCCATTCTCCTCACCGAAATAGACTTCAAGTTTGCCATTCAGGTTTTGTCCCAGATCATAGCCGAACCAATATATTGATTCTCTTATCAACCTAGCTTGTCCTTTGATCGAGAGATCAGTATTTAAAGACATGATGTATTGACGTTCAGGAGCAAATACATATTCTATCCAGGAGAAATAGATAACATTTTCATCAGCAATAATTTTCATATCGGTGAAATCATAGCAATCTCCTGTGTGCACCAATACATAATCACCATCCTTCTGACCATCCTGATCATAGGCTTGCAAATACAATTCATCAGTAGCATCATAGGCAAAAGCAACGAGAAAGCCTCCACCCGGTAAACTGGTAACCGTACTTCCTAAGCCATACATGCCAGAAGGGTTTATCTGAAATTCATCTACCAAAACAGTGAGATCAGATGAGTATAATTTACTGTAGATGTATCCATTAAACCTCCAGAGGATCATTATTGTTCCATTCTTATCCATAGCACAAAACGGTTTGCTTTTGGATCTGATAGAATTATCGTTTGAAACTCTGAAATTATTCCCTTCCGGAATCCCTGATTGGTCAAGTTTCTGAGCCCAAATGTCATCATATCCATCTCGGGTATCCTCCCAGACAACAATAAATCCATTTTCGCCATTTGACGCAACATTTGGATTGGATTCATAGTAGGCCCCGTGATCTCCATACCCACTAACATGTATATCAGGGTGTATTACACCAAATTCTGAATTGGTCGATTGTCCAAACAAAGAATATGAGAATAAAAAAGCTACAAGAATGAAGCCTGGCTTCGTCTTGTAGCTGAAGTATAAAATGTTCATTTTGTTAGATTTAGATTAATAAAGTTAAAGATATGATTCTGTATTGCAAACATATCTTCACAAAAACATGCTGTTCCAGCAAACTTATTTATGATAATATCAATAAGAATAATATGTGAAAGTAAGACAAAACCTAAACATAGAAGAATAATAACAATCAATTCATATCCTCCAAGAAATCCAGCTATTATCATAGTTTCATCGTCTGTCCAATCATTTGAAAGGATTTGCTTATTCCATTTCTGAAAAATGATTAAATATAAAATAAGATTAGTTTGAAAGTGATTGTCTTCAGCAATTTGTAATTCGAAAGCAAGATCATCTTTATCTGGATATTCCCACCTAAAAGTAGGCTCAAGGTTCTGTATTACCTCATTATTAGTTGGCATTTTCAACATAGAGGCACACCCATTAAAAAGCATTATAAATACTACCGCAATAATTGCTGATCTAATTAAAACTATGAGTTTCATCTTCATCTTTTTGGTTTAGGAAATCAATTGACATTAAATGGAGTCATTTATACCATAAATTTTCATTCTGCCTGTTGCGAAGTGTAAGGAGGGACGAGTTGAATTCAATATTGACTAATATTGAGGGTGATTAAAATATTTTCAAACATCGTTAGAATATTTATCGGCAAAAAACTCCATTGCTAGACTAATTCCAATCACGAATATGAGAACTGTCATTAAAAAAGTATTACTGATTTAGTATATTTCCATCCTTTAACATATTTCCCAATGTACGTTGTGTGCGTTGTTGACATAGGTTAATGTAGCTTACCTTTTTAAATTTAGTAAATACAATTAAGGTTCAAAAAATCAAAGCACTATGCCATATCCTATCCAAAAAAAACTCGTAGTCGGGATTTCTTCAAATGCTCTTTTCGATCTAAAGAAGGAGGATGATATTTTTATTAATGAGGGCTTAGGGGCGTATAGAAAGTACCAGGTGGAACATAGAGAGGATTTTCTTAAAGAGGGTATTGCATTCCCATTTATAAGTAGATTTTTGAATATTAATGATGTGTATTCGGATGAAAAACCAGTTGAGGTAGTACTGCTTTCTAAAAATAGCCCTGAAACTGGTGTCAGGATTTTTAACTCTATTAAACACTATAAACTGGATATTAGTCGGGCTGCTTTTATGTCCGGGAAGACAGCCTATGAATATATTCCGGCTTTCAATATTTCTCTTTTTCTTGCCACTGATGAGAAAGATGTTCAACTTGCAATGGGTGCGGGCTATGGTGCCGGTAGAATAATTCGAACTGAAATTGTCGACGATTCTCATATTAAGGAGCTTAGGGTTGCGTTTGATTTTGATGGGGTTATAGCCGATGATGAAGCTGAGACTATTTATAAAGAGCAAGGGATAAAGAAGTATTATGAATATGAGACAGAGCATAGTGGGGATGCTCTTAGACCTGGTCCACTGGCTGATTTTTTTAAAAAGATCTCCTTTTTGCAAAAGCTCGAATCTAAGAAGGAGAGTAAAGATCCTACTTATAAGAAGATACTTAAAACTGCAATTATTACTGCTAGAAATGCTCCAGCTCATGAAAGAGCCATAAATACATTAAAAGAATGGGGTGTTTCTGTGGATGAGATGTTTTTACTAGGGGGTGTGGAAAAGAAAAGAATACTTGACATTATGAAGCCTCATTTATATTTTGATGATCAGCTCAGTCACCTTGATGGAAGCATTCAAAACATCCCTTTGGTACACATCCCATTTGGTGTTTCAAATAATAAAGATGAATAGGTATAAGCGGTGCTGTTACTCCTGTTGTACCGGATCAATGTGATTTCATCCACCAGCTTGGGTTTCACAATCCACGAAAACGAAGCCCAGTACAACAAACAAATTCAAGAATTCCTGAATGCCCTCTGCGACGGACTCGGATGTAACCCAGACCTTGATTGGGAAGATTTGGAGGATATTTACCTCGATGATGACAGCTGGGATGGAGATCCAACACCATTATCATATCAATAGGCTTCGGCCTTTTCCTTTTGTTACCAGACCAGTGCTAACTCCTGATTAATCTGGAACAGTTGAATATCAATACCTGACTTGAGCGTGAAATCCAAATGGTATTTAATGATCTTAAGAATCAAAGTCAACAACCTATTGCAATCATTAACTTTCTTTCAATAATGTTACTACATTTATAGATGCCTATCACGAGACAACTTAAAGTTATAATCTAAGGAGGGTTTTTATAAAAAGCATGAATTAAGTTAATAAGATGACAATGTTCAAGTTCATTCACGCAGCTGATGTTCATTTGGATAGCCCATTGCGCGGTCTATCTCGCTACGAATCAGCACCAGCAGAATCCATTCGCGATGCATGCCGAAAAGCCTTCGAGAACCTTGTGGATCTGGCTATTGAAGAGAAGGTCTCATTCCTTCTGTTGGCAGGCGACCTGTATGACGGTGATTGGAAGGATTACAGTACTGGTATTTTCCTCAGTCAGCAAATGGGCCGGTTGGGTCAGCACAACATATCGGTTTTTTCCGTTGCCGGAAACCACGATGCCGCCAATCGAATGACCAAAGCCCTGAATAACCC
>JAUVKA010000386.1 GCA_030592205.1 Bacteroidota bacterium
GAACTTTTTCCGTTAAAATTGATGAAAATGGTGAAAAGCTCTTTGTCCTTTTCAACGGAGCATTTGATGAGTCTGATCCGGAAGGCGGCGACATTTTTGGTGATCCCTCGGTAATGGTCATCAACATTCCTGAATCTGAAAGAGAGTGAGAAAGGATGTTATGCAGAGAGCTCTAAATAGAAACCCTTGCCGCTGCAGTGGCAGCAGATAGATAAACTAAAAGAAAAATAAGAACCTGAAAATGAAACAAAAAACACTTATTAACCTAACAGCAATGATCGCGTTGCTATCAACACTGACAATAACAGCCCAGGGCCAGAAGGCAACGATTGTTGAAGAACAGATATTATTTAAGACATATCCATATTCAGACCCAAATCCGGTCCCGATCATCACAAAAAATTCGAAGATTTACCCCTACTTCAAATTTGAAGGATACAGTCATGAGGGGAAGGAAGAATCCTGGAAAGTGATCACGCTGGAAAATGACTATATCATAGTATGGGTAATGCCGGAAATAGGAGGTAAAGTATGGGGAGCAATAGAAAAATCTACCGGAAAGGATTTTATCTATAATAATGATGTGGTAAAATTCCGGAACATTGCCATGCGGGGACCATGGACCATGGGTGGTATAGAATTTAATTTTGGGATTATAGGGCACAGCCCATCTACTGCATCGAAAGTTGATTATATCATCCGGGAGAATGAGGATGGAAGCGTAAGTTGTATTGTGGGTAATTTAGATTTGCCTTCCAGAACACAATGGAGCGTTGAAGTCAGATTGCCTGCCGATAAAGCATATTTTGAAACAAATGTTTTGTGGCACAACCCGACCGCTTTGAATCAATCCTATTACAACTGGATGACCGGTACTGCAGTAGCCTCACAAGATCTTGAATTCTTTTGTCCCGGGAATATGTACCTGGAGCATAGTGGAAAATTAAAACCATGGCCTGTGGATGCTCAAGGAAGAAAAATTTCTGCATTTAAAGAAAATAATTTCGGACCTGCAAAATCGTACCATATTGGCGGAACCTTAGATAATTTTTTCGGTGGATATTATCATGATAGCAAATTTGGATTCGGACACTGGTCTATCAATGAAGAGATGCCCGGGAAAAAAATATGGCTGTGGTCCCAGTCGCGTTCAGGAGAAATTTGGGCAGATCTTGCCTCAGATACTCATGGGCAACATATTGAATTTCAAGCCGGTCGGATGTTTAGTCAACATGCCGGGAATCGCTCAAATCCCATGAGTCAGTTTGGATTTTCTCCATACTCAAGCGATCGCTGGGAAGAAATTTGGTTTCCTATAAAGGAAATTGGTGGAATGATATCCTCCTCCCATTATGGCATTTTGAACATCACAGAGGAGAATAATATTTTAACCATAGGGGTAAACGCACTGCAAAATATGATGGACACATTGTATCTGAAAGTTGACAATACCATTGTGAGCAGAGAGCCTCTGAGTTTGAAACCCATGGAAGTATTTACTAAAAATGTCCCCATAAAGGCAGGCAGTGATTTTGAAATATATATTGGAGATAAAAAACTGGGTTATACCTCAAAGCAAGATTCTTTAATCCTTAAACGGCCTTTTGAGATTTCTGAAGAACTACAATTGTCCGACCGTCAGCGTTTGGTAAATGAGGGCTTGGATGCCATGAATTACAGGGAGTATAAAAAAGCAATCACCATATTCAATGAACTCCTTGACAAAGATGGATCCGACAAAGAAGCCTTGTTGGCACTGTCCCAATTGCATTACAGCAGGGGAGAATATGACAAATCACTTCATTTGTCCTCTCTTGCCTTAATGCAAACTACGTATGACGGCAAGGCAAATTATCTGGCAGGGATAGCATACAGAAAAAAAGAAGACTTTGTAAATGCCCTTGAATCATTCGGTTGGGCTGCCAGGTCCATAGAATTCAGGTCAGCTGCTTACGAACAAATGGCCGAAATCTATATCCGTTTGACCAGCTATGATCAAGCCGTTAAATACGCTCAAAAATCATTGGATTTTAACAGGTATAATATAAGTGCCCTTGGAGCCAAAATAATAGCAACCAGATTGATGGGGAATGAAACCAAAGATTTGACCAGGGAATTACTGAAAATTGATCCACTCAATCATCTGGCCAGATATGAAGAATATGTATCTGAAAAAAGTGATATGAAAAAAGAGAGTTTCACACAACATATCACCAGTGAATTCCCGGAAGAGACCTATTTGGAACTTGCGCTTATTTATCATTCACTGGGATTGAACAATGAAGCCAAAGAGTTACTTTCCATCACTCCTTCATGTGTGAAAAATGATTTGTGGATGGCCTATTTGAGTAGAAATGATGATTCGGATGTTAGCGTGGATCTGTTATCAAAAAGTTTAGCTTCATCTCCTGAATTTGTATTTCCTTACCGTCTTGAAAGTCTGGAAATGCTTGCATGGGCAAGGTTGCAAAATCCATCATGGAAGATTGACTATTTTCAAGCCATTGCATATGCTGGTGTGGGCAGAAATGATGAAGCCCTTGACCTGTTAATCTCACTGAAAGAACAACCCGATTTCTGGGTATTCTACCAGACCAGAGCGGCCTTTTTGGGGTTGACAAACCTGAAGCAACAAAAAAGTGATCTGATAAAAGCCCACGAATTGGCACCGGAAATCTGGAGAACCTGGGATCAGTTGATTCGATTCTATTTAGCTAATAATGAATATGCTATTGCCGCTGATCTATCAGAGAGAGCTTTCATGAAATTTCCGGATAGCTTTATACTGGGCTCTCTTCATGCCAAAGCGCTATTACAAGCCGGACAGTATCAACAATGCATCAAAAACCTGAAAGATATTCATATGCTTCCGGCTGAAGGGGCCACCGCCGGCCACATGATATGGCAAGAAGCGCATATAAGACTATCGCTGGAACTCATTGAAAAAAAGAAATATAAAGCATCGGTTAAAACACTGCAAGATGCCTTGGAATGGCCTGAAAATCTGGGTGTAGGCAAACCTTATGATCCGGAACAACGCAAAGAGGAATTTCTGCTTTCATATTGTTATGATAAATTGGGCAATAAAGCTTTGAGCAATGAACATCTGGAAAATATCATTGACTATACCTGGAACACAATCGATCAATCCAAACCTGATCATTACCACTTTATCCCGGCATCGATAGATCGCATGCGTGATTACTACCTCGGTTTGATGGCTTTAAAATTAAGTGGAAAAGAGGATGAAGCCGAAGCCCTGTTGTTACAAATAAATAATTCACCGCACTTTAACAGCGATGCGAAACAATGGATTAATGATCTATACAAGAATGTGGATATTGATTCCTCAATCAAAGAAACATATACTGCAAATATGAAATTATCGATTCAGGTTGCAAACATATTTAATGAGTAAGTTAATGGGAAGAGTTCGAAAAACACAATTGACTCTCCTCGCAGTAGAACTGCGAGGAACCTTTAGCTCAACGAAGTTAATCATCGATTGATTGTTTATTATTATTGTGCTCGCTAACCCCGAAGTAGAACTTCGGGGAACCGAGTTTTTTACGAGCTTGGCACAGCCAATGCGCTCGCGTAATTCATGTTCGGTAGATGATGAAATGTGGAAATATCGACAAATGTATGATCACGACCTTGAAACCGTGTACCCATACTACTATTCTACCTGTTTCATCGATTCAGACATCCGGACGGAATTCACTCCGGGCAGAAAAACCGGGTATTTCAGGTTCTCATTTCCTGAACAAAGCAACAAGCAGGTTAGCGCCCGTTGCACTGATTGAATTCCCCGCCGGGGAAAATCAGCTCATTGAATTCAGATACGGGATCTCCTTTATCGATGTTGAACAAGCTAAAGCCAACCTTGAAAGGGAGATCACAGCTTGGGATTTTGATGCCCTGAAAAACCGGGGGGAAAAGGCATGGTCAGAAAAACCAGGGGCCATCCAGGTGAAAGGAGGCACCGAAGCCCAGCGCCGGACTTTCTACATATCCCTCTATCGTTGTTATGAAC
>JAUVKA010000316.1 GCA_030592205.1 Bacteroidota bacterium
ATGATGCAAGCCTGATTATTGAATACCCGGATTTTATCGATACACTATACTATCGTGATTTTATCAAGGTGGAGCCTGAATCGCTCATATTTGCAGGAGCAGGAATGAGTTCCATTAGGAAAGATGAGGCTGCTCAAACAATTGAGTTAGACGGAATTGGATGGATTGCAGGTAATAATTCCATTGGTATTAATGCTTATGCCAATGCCTTTCTTCCAAGTGATGATACCTTGCGCGTTGCTGCAGGAATCCGTATTCCTATTGGTATATTACCGGGATCGGTTAACGGAACTTACCTTACCGCGCTTATCTGGGATGATGAATTCAATGAAATAATGAGAGATTCTGTTGAGCTTTTAAATATTCCTTTCCCAGATAATCAAACTATTTGGTTTAGGCATCCTGTTGGGATTGACTCCCTGATTCATGCGGGTTTTATTGTACCTGAAAATCAGACCGGAGTTTTTTGTTCACAAATTGCTACGCCAAGAGGCCTCAGCGAAAGCGGATCTGCTTATGCAAAATTGAATGGAAATTGGGTGAGTTTGTTTGAGGCAAGCGGATTAAACAGCGACCTTGGAATCACCCTGGAAACAGGCTATATATTTACCGACTTCAACAGTCAGATCAAACTTTCCCCCATAATTACCAGTGATAAGATATACCTCGATCTAAGTAATCTGGTTTTTGATAAGTTTGATGTACAGCTATATGATATGCTTGGCAGGCAGATAATATCAAAGTTTTCTTTACAAGATAAATACCTGGAGCTCGACTTTGTGGCCCCCGTATCGGGAATGTATCTGATGAGCTTTAGACTTGATGGGATGTCGTTTACTAAGAAGATTCTGTTAATTGCAAATCGTTAGTCGGCCTATCTCCCTTCAAATAAATACTGTAATAATTGTGCAGCCTGATCAACGGCAATGTCTTTTGCCACAATCTTTTTTTCCTGATCCAATATGAAAAGTTTTGGGGTGCTGAAAGCTTCATAATTAGTCAGAACATCCCGCACATCATTGGGAGCAAAAACATTAATCCAATCGAGTTCATGCTCCACAATAAACTCAAGCCATGGCTCCTTGTCGATGCGGGTATTAACTGCTACTACCACCAAATCCTTATCTCTGAACTGATGGTACACTTTTTTTAATTTTGGAGTAGTTGTTTTACAAAAGCCGCAATCCGGTTCCCAAAAATAAAGTACAGTAAATTTGGCCTCTAAGTCTTTGATATCAATTCTTTCTCCCTCAGGCGTTTCTAATCCTATTAAATCAGGTGCTTGTTTACCTATCAATAGCGGTTTCAAAACTTTAACCCGATTCCTTATGAATTTAAGGTTTGCTTCATCAACCCAGCTGGCTTTCCCGTTCAAATAATAATTCTCTGCAATGTATACGTACACAGCATCCATTCCCATGATTTTTGGATCAGAGTAAAAGTTGAGTAAAAATTGCACAGTGTATTGGAACATTTCCGGCTCACTGAGCGATAGTTCAATTAGTTTCTCAGCATAAACTTGCACTGAATCGGGTATGGCCGGCACTACCCTTGAAAAGAATTGTTCTAGTTTGGAATGTATTAAAGGGGTTCTGATCAGGGCAGCATCAGTAAAATCAATGGAATCAAAGAAGTGAGTCTTATAGTACTCATATTGTACTTTTTGATCGATTTTGCCATCAGTACCTATCGATATATCATCGGGTACAATAAAGGGCCTCATCCCTTTGAGGAATTTTCCCTGAAGCTTATCATTGAGTTCGATAATAGTATTGTCCCACAAATTTTTGTTCTCCTCCCTCAGTTGGGCCAGTTCTTGTTGGTATGCTTCAAATTCAGGACTATTCTTAGAAATTGATTCTGCTTTCTTTTGGATCGTTTGTGCCCGCATTCTTAAGCCCTGGTTCTTAGCCTGCCAAATAAAAAAAATCTCGTTGGAGGCACTGTTATTTGAATGAAGACTATCTACCAATGAGCCATAAACCGTATGTAAATCTATGTACTGCTCTTCGTCAATAAAAAAATCAATAAAACTTTTATCAGGTAAAACAACCTGGTACATTCCCCGCTCAAGTTCAATTGTGTCAGTGAATAGTGCATAGCCCTGAGAGTCAGTACGCGCTGTATCAATAGAGTAGAACTTTGTGCCATAGCGATATGACAAAATCAGACTGGTATCTTTAACACCGGTAATTGTGGCTTCTATCTTATACTCCTGTAAGTAAGCAGTTTGTATCGGCAATAATAATATGACTATAGTCGTTGTGAGGTATGATATTATTCTGTTCTTCATTTGCGCAAAGATAGCTATTCATTATATTTGACCTATTCTTATGGTCTCCATATTAATATCAGTATATAACCAGGATCCGGGCCAATTGGTTCGGGATCTTTTGCCTCAGTTGGAAGGATTGGATATTCCTTTTGAGATCCTTATCGGTAATGATTGTTCAGATTCAAAATTCATACCGATATTTTCCTCACTCGATCAGCTTAAGGGAGTAAGATGTTTTCATGCAGAGGAAAATCTGGGGCGGAGTAAAATCCGTAACACTATGGCCAGGCAGGCCCAATACCCTTATCTGCTTTTTATCGATGGAGATGCCATGATCCAGTCGGAGACTTTTATTGCCGATTATCTTGAAAATGCCGAGCCGGGTAAGGTGATATGTGGAGGGACAGCCTACACCAATGAGATTCCTGAGAAAAGAGAGGAAGAGCTTCGTTGGAAATATGGAGTTGTGCGGGAGGCCAGATCAGCAAAAGAAAGAGGGATCAGGCCTTTTTCCGGTTTTTCCAGCTTCAATTTTTTTATTCCGACTGAGGTATTCAAGACGATAGGTTTTAATGAGGCTATCCTGAGGTATGGTCATGAGGATACTATTTTTGGAATCGAGTTAGAAAGACAGGGTGTCCCGATGCAACATATCGATAATCAACTGATTCACACCGGATTGGATTCTGCTGAACTTTTCCTGAAAAAAACCCGGGAAGCTTTGTTAAACCTCACAGAATTGTTGGAAAGCTATGAGTATCCTGAAAGTCTGATCAGTCATATACGTTTGCTGAATCGATATATGAAATTCAGAAAATGGGGCATTCATCATGTATTATGGCTAATAAACAATGTTGCAGGAAGATCAATCTATAGAAAGCTATTGGGTTCTGCACCCTCCCTCACCCTTTTTGATCTATATAAATTGTGCATACTTCATAAGAATCAGGCCTGATATTACTATCTTTGCGCTCTGAAAAAAATTAAGAATATGCTTCGATTAGAAGATCGGATAACTCAGGTTACAGTAGAAGGAATGCAGGCTCTTTATGGTGCCGGTATTGATAGTAAGCAGGTACCCTTGCAGCGAACACGTAAAGATCTGAATGGCGATTTTACTCTGGTAGTTTTCCCCCTGCTGAGGTATTCAAAAAAATCTCCTGAGGAAACTGCTACTGAACTGGGTGGTTTTCTTCAAGAAAAGATTGAGGAAATATCAGACTTTGAGATTGTTAAGGGTTTTTTAAATCTGTATGTCAGTAATGAATATTGGTCGCAGTTTTTTGCTTCTGTTTTCGCTGCACCAAGATATGGCCAGGTTCAGCTTGATGATTCCTCCGAAAAGTATGTAATCGAATACTCCTCTCCAAATACCAATAAACCTCTGCACCTGGGGCATATCCGCAATAATCTCCTTGGGTTTTCAGTATCCAGACTGGTTAAAGCCGGTGGTAAAAAGGTGGAGATGGTTAATCTTGTCAACGACAGGGGGATACATATCTGCAAGTCAATGATTGCCTGGAAAAAATGGGGAGATGATGCCACTCCTGAATCAATAGGAATTAAGGGCGACCGGATTGTTGGGGATTTTTATGTATTATTCGACAAGCATTATCGATCTGAAATTAAAACTCTTGTAGATAATGGGATGAGTGAAGAGGAGGCTGCAAAAAAGGCCCCTTCCATTCTTGAGGCACAGGAAATGCTTCGTAAATGGGAACTCAATGACCCGGAAACAATTTCTTTATGGGAAAAAATGAACCAATGGGTTTATAAGGGATTTGATGAAACATATAGGAAGCTGGGAATTAGTTTTGATAAGATATATTACGAATCACAGACATATAAGCTTGGTAAGGAATTGGTTGAAGAGGGATTAAAAAATGGACACCTCATTCGCAAGGATGACGGATCGGTGTGGGCTGATTTGACCGGGGACGGACTGGATGAGAAATTACTTCTCAGGAGTGATGGGACCAGTGTTTATATGACTCAGGATCTTGGAACAGCTCATCAGCGATTCGCTGAATATAAATTTGATAAGCAGATTTATGTTGTTGGAAATGAGCAGATATATCATTTTAAGGTTCTCTCGCTGATTCTCAATAAACTGGGTTATGCCTGGTCGGATAAATTGTACCATTTATCTTATGGTATGGTTGAGCTTCCCGAGGGTAAAATGAAATCCAGAGAGGGAAAAGTGGTGGATGCGGATGATTTAATTGCTGAAATGGTGGCTAATGCTGAGGTGATTTCTCAAGAGTTGGGAAAGTTGGATGATTTTCCGGAGAATGAAAAAGCAGATATCTATTATAGAATTGCCATGGGTGCTTTGAAATATTTCATTTTAAAGGTTGATCCCCAAAAAACCATGCTATTTAATCCCAGGGAATCTATTGATTTTACAGGAAACACAGGCCCATTCATCCAATATACCTATGTTCGCATCCGAAGTGTTGTGCGCAAAGCCAAAGAAAAAGGATTGAACGTGGATTATAGTTTCGATAAGAACCTGGAGCTGGATCCCAGAGAAGTGAATCTTCTGAAAACAGTTTATACTTATCCGGAACTTCTGCAGGATGCAGGTAAGCAATTGAGTCCTGCTATGATTGCAAATTACGTATATGAATTGGTTAAGGAATTCAATACTTTTTATCAGCATATACCAATACTGAAGGAAGCTGATTTGGCCAAGCGAGGATTTCGTCTGGCACTGAGTAACTTCATAGCTAATCACATCCAGGAAAGTATGTTGCTCTTAGGTATTGAGATGCCGGAAAGAATGTAGTATTATTG
>JAUVKA010000390.1 GCA_030592205.1 Bacteroidota bacterium
ACACTTACAGTATCAGTCAATCTTTCATTGCCATAGCTTATTGCGGTAAGCTCATATATTCCATCTTCAAAATTTCTAGTATTAAGAGGGAGCCAATATGGATTATATCGCTTTGGGGGAACATGAATAAAGGATGCTCTGGAGCCGATATGTGAATAATCGGTGGCTATTTCTTGAAGTTCACTGTTAACTTGGATGAATAGTTTTACTGAGTCAATAAGATCTTTTGTGTCAGATGCTACCAAAATACCTTTCAGGCCTATTATCTTATCCATATTCTGAGGATAATAGATCTGGGTTGAAAGTGGCTTGACTTGTGCTGGTTGCATTGTGTCTTTTACACATCTAACTGATAAACCATTTTCTATTCTATTTTCTAGTGAATGATTATGATACATTCTTGACAAAAAGGACATCTGCCAGCCAGCGTCCATTCTATTTTGAATATCGGCCCAATATTTTCCATGTAATTTAGTACCACCAAAAGTTGCTTTTCGCTGTGGATTCTTCCATCTTATCCCTCCTGGTTGAATGCTTAAGCCGGTGAAATTATCCAGAGCAGTTTCTGGGATCCCGTCTACATCCATAATATACTGGATAATTGACTTCTTTTTATGATTGGAAACTTTCCTTTCATTGGCCTCTTTATCATAATAACCTAAATACTTTTCAAGCCTTGTCCAATCATTTTTTGTGGATAGATGCCAGCCGGTTGGACATACAGTTCTTGCGGTTTCGTAATCGTATAAACAACCATATTTTTTATAATTTTCTTCAGCGATGGCTTCAGTAATGCTGAATCCTTCATATCCATTAACCCATATTCCTCCCTGTTCCTCTGGCGGCCCGACATGAGGGATAAAGGCTAAATTCTCAGCCATCCATGTCTGGGACCCAATGATTACGTATTTATATCTCTTCCCATCACGATTGTCTGTGAAGTACTGTACTCCAGTAGTATTAGTTATTTTCTTTTGAGACCTAATGACTAATGATTTCTCTTCAGGAAACTGGTCAATAAGATCTTCAAATTTTTTATTGGCCAATTCCACATTACCAAGCTCTTCCAAGCAACACCCCAACCGAAAAGTAGCCTGAGCAGCAATTTTCTTTTCACCCCCAAACTCATCCAAAATTTTCTGATAATACTCCCCGGCCTTCTTATAATCTCCATTAATATTCACCTCATAAAGCCCCTTTGCCATGAGGTCGGCGGCATTTGCTTTCTGGGCATTCATGCTCATACTCAGGAAAAACATTGAAATCGAAAGAAGAAATAGTTTTTTCATGGTGTTTAGGCTTTTTCAACAAATCTACTGTCACTATTTGTCAAGTTGCTCCAGCAAAAATCAAGTTTTGTGAAGGCTTTGTCAAGTTTCATCCAAAACAAGTTTGTAGCCCAGTCCGCGGACAGTCAGAATGGCATTGCCCGGGTAATCAGGAGTGCAAATCTTTTTCCTAAGATTGCCAATATGTGTATCAATTGTACGTGGAGTGACCAGCACATCCGGTCCCCAAACAATATCCAGGATATCCTGCCGACTGATGACCTGCCCTGGGTTTTCCAAGAATATTTGCAGGAGGGATATTTGCAGAGTACTCAGGATTATTACCTGATTTCCCATTTTGCATTCTTGTTTACCAATGTCAAGAACTAAGGGACCGGCACTTATTATTGGTTTTGATTCGATAGATGGTTTGGAATTAGATCTACGGAGAACTGCTTTTACCCTGGCCCTCAATTCATGTGGACTGTAAGGCTTGGTAACATAATCATCGGCCCCAAGTTCCAGTCCGATTACCTTGTCATAATCCTGACTTTTTGCTGTCAACATTATGATAGGTGTTGTGATGTCTTTCCTCCTGAGTTCCTTGCAAATATCCAGACCGTCAGTGCCGCCGGGAAGCATCAGATCCAGGATAATCAGGTCATATTTCTTGGCAAGACCCATGCTCATGCCTTCCGGACCGCTGATAGCCGCATCTACATGATACCCTTCAAAACTGAAATCATCTACGATAGCCATCCGGATGGCAAGATCATCTTCAACCAGCAGTATCCTTTTCATCATTGTTGGTTTGTTTAATGGGTATGGTAATGGTAAATGTACTTCCTTTTCCCGGTGCACTCAGTAAGTCAATGTTCCCGCGGTGTGCTGCTACAACTCTTTGAACAATAGTGAGTCCTATGCCTGAACCTTTGATGCCCATTTCCTGACTCTCTTCGCAGCGGTAAAATCGATCAAATATTCTATCCTGATCTGTTTTTGATATCCCCAAGCCCTGGTCGCGAATTGAGGTTATGAGCACAGTAGCATCTTTACGTACTTTAATTTCGATTTTCTTCCCTTTTCCGGAATATTTGATTGCATTGTCCATAAGATTCTGAATCACCTGCTGGATTGCATCGGGATCTATCATGGTGGTGGGTAGATTTTCAGGAATATCTATTGTTAGCTCAATCCCATTTTGATGCAAACGTTGGGTAAAACCGGCTATCCATTTGTTCAACAAAACAGCATAATCAACATCCTGAAACCTGAATTTCTTTCTGTGATCTTCTAACCTGGAAAAATCGAGTATGTTGTCAATTAAGTAAGACAAATGCTCGGTTTGATCAAGCATCGTGGCGTAATATTTTTTCTTCTGACCTTCTGTTTTTACACGATTAGTATGCAGTAAATCAGTTAGATGCCGTATTGAAGTCAATGGGCTTTTCAGCTCATGAGACACATTGGAAATGAAATCAGACTTAAGGCGATTGAGTTTTAGCTCATGGTTTAGAGTATAGATGGTAAAGGCAAGACCGATAATCATGAGACCGGCGATAAAGACAAAAATCAAAATAAATAATCCCTGACCTTTGGATTTCAATTGACTAAAAAATGATAGTTGGTTTTCTTTGATTTCCAAAATCAGATTTGGGTAGTTTTCAGCAAAATTAAAATCAGAATATTCATTCTCCTCAGAAGTGATTCCCGAACAAATAATTTCATCAGTATCATCAGTGATTTTCCAACTCAAACTCCCCTCTGGATCAAGCTTATCCATTATTATATTTGATCTCGCCAGAATAAAAGGGATAATATCTATGATGCATCCTATCCTGCTATTGTCGGGCCGGTCGATGGCTAAGTAAATGGATAGCAAGGACCCTCTGTTTAGCAGACCCTTGTAAATCCCCGGCCAGGCCGGATCCTGTTTTGCCTGCAGAAAAACCGGATCCTTCTCTGATATCATTCGGATAAGAAAATAGGTCTCCTCTGCTTTGTTTTGGACTAACAGTCTGACAGAATCCAATGCAAGATTATCCTCTTGGTTTTTACTAGCAAGTTCATTCATGAAGAACCGAAATTGGGAAGCTTCATAAGGGAGGGGAGGGTGCAAGAGGGTATGATATATTCGGCTGATGGCCTGTTGAGTTTCCGGATCATCATTCAATTGGGCAAGAATTTTGATTTGCTCCAATTGAGCCACTAAAATTACCGGTGTTTTGCTGCTTATTAAGTGATTCGCAAACTTTTTCTCGATAGTTTGCCAGGTCTCTAATGCTTTCCGGTACTGATTGAGCCTTTTGTACTTCCTGATCTTTGTAAGGAAATCTAATAATTCATCATTCTCCTTATCCGAAAAGGATGATTCAACGGAATCGGGGATAAATATTAAATTATGATGAAGAAGCTTGATGTCAGGATTACTGGTGTGGACAAAAGCCAGTCGTAAATAATCTGGGTAACTGTCTTGGTATGGTGTATCATTTTTTAGGGAGTTCAAATCAGACACGAGCATAGAATCCAGGGCGTAAAAATAGTCATCCGCTATGCCTGTCAGGCTGTTACGACTCTCCTGATCTCTGCGGGCCTGATCATTGATGATACCCTGGTATGCCATTATTCCCATCAGAATTCCGGGCAGAACGATGGCCAGGGAATAGAT
>JAUVKA010000090.1 GCA_030592205.1 Bacteroidota bacterium
ACGTCAGGATAATGACCGGCATGTCCGTCTGTGACCTCACTGCTGGATTCGTTTGCTATAGAAGAGAAGTACTTGAAAAACTTGATTTGGATAAAATTCGTATGGTAGGCTATGGTTTCCAAATTGAAATGAAATTCAAAGTATGGAAACTAGGTTATTCCATCTTCGAAATTCCTGTAATATTCATAAATAGAGAACTGGGTATATCAAAAATGAGTGGCGGAATTTTTAGTGAAGCTTTAATTGGTGTTATCCGAATGAAATTAAGCAGTTTGAGAAAGAACTACAGCAAACATATTGCCAAATCATGAGTAATTACCTTATCACAAACATTACTATTGTTAATGAAGGTCAACAGCTCAAAGGGCATGTTTGGATCAAAGGGAGTAGAATAGTAAAAGTTTCCCACGAACTTTCAGCCCCTGACGTCCCCCCCGGCACTAATATCATAGATGGAAAAAATCGATTCCTCATTCCAGGTGTAATAGATGATCAGGTTCATTTCCGCGATCCGGGATTTACTTATAAGGGCGATTTGTATTCTGAATCAAGAGCAGCTGTGGCAGGGGGCATTACTAGTTTTATGGAAATGCCAAATACATCCCCCAAAACCACCAGCAACAAGCTTCTTGAAGAAAAATTTATTATCGCATCCAAAAAATCCCTGGCGAATTATTCATTCTATCTGGGAGCGACAAACGAAAACCTTAAAGAATTACAGGCAGTGAACCGTGAGCGAGCCTGCGGCATCAAGGTTTTCATGGGTTCTTCAACTGGAAACATGCTGGTTGATAATCCAAAAACCCTGGCAGGCATATTTGCCATACCAGATATCAGAATTGCTGTCCATTGTGAGGATGAAACAACTATACAAAAAAATCTGGCCAGATATATAAAAGAGTATGGGGAGAATATACCCATAGAATATCACCCTATGATCAGGAGTGAAGAAGCTTGTTTTATCTCTTCAAGTTTTGCCGTGGCACTGGCCAGAAAACACAATACTAATCTGCATATTATCCATGTATCTACTGCAAAAGAACTAGAACTCCTTAATGAAACAACCCATCATAACAAAAAGAAAATAACCTCTGAAGTCTGTATTCATCATCTTTGGTTTGAAGATTCCGATTATGCCAATAAGGGTACATTAATAAAATGGAACCCGTCAATTAAATCAATTAAAGACAGAGATGCTTTACTCCAGGGTATTTTGGATGATAAGCTGGATATTATTGCCACAGACCATGCACCTCATACTTTTGAAGAAAAGGACAATCAATATAATCTGGCACCTTCAGGTGGTCCAATGGTGCAGCATGCCTTACCCCTTATGCTCGAATATTATCATCAAGGCATCATTCCAATTGAAACAATAATAAAAAAAATGTGTCATGCCCCAGCCGATATTTTTCAGGTTTTGGACAGAGGCTATATTCGTGAGGGTTATTATGCCGACCTTGTCATTATTGATCCAAATGACCCATGGTCGGTCAACAAACAAAATATTCTTTATAAATGCGCGTGGTCCCCTCTGGAAGGTACTAATCTGAAATCCAGGATTACACATACCTTTGTGAATGGCCATCTGGTATTCGATAATGGCATCTTTAATGAGTCGCAATGTGGTATAGCCCTGGAATTCAATCGCTAAGACAACACAAATCGTGCTGTTTTACGACTTTGTTGCTGTATATATATTTTCCTCCCGCTGATTAACTTATTCATCACTTCTTGTGAATAATGCCGAATTGTAAGAAGATCCAGTCCGGTGTTATAAAGAATCTTGAAGTCAGTGATCAGGGCATTTACAAGATTGTTCAGGCGCTCCTCCTCGTAGTCTATGCAGAAGGATAAACTTACTGCTCCGTGTTGCAATAAGTTTATTCTTATATGATAACTGGCCAGAATTGTAAAAACTTCCGACAAAACCTCTTCCATAACGAATGAAAAGTCTCTTGGCTGAATAGATATCAACACCTGGTTAGGCTTGATAATCAGCACAGGCAATTCATCTGTAATTACCGGATTGTCAATAACCATTGTGCCTTCAGCATCAGGATGATAAATATGCCTTACAATTAGAGGAATATTTTTATTCTGTAAAGGCTTTATAGTGTTTGGATGCAGAATTTTAGCTCCAAAATATGACAATTCAATGGCTTCCAGATAGGATATTTGGTCAAGCTTTCTAACCTCAGGGAAATCTACAGGATCTCCTGTCATAACACCAGGAACATCTTTCCAGAGAACTACCTCTGAAGCATTCAAAACATATGCAAAAACAGCAGCTGAGAAATCAGATCCTTCACGACCCAATGTGGTACTTCTCCCATCTAAATCACTCCCAATAAAACCCTGGGTGAGCCAAAGCCGACCCCCTCCATACTCTTTCTTTTCTATTAATGATTGCTTTTCCCTGGATACAACCTCGTTAACCTTTGTTCTGGTTTCCAACCAATTGACCTTGCTCTCTCGAAAATACGAATCCGTACATATCATCTCACGGGCATCCAACCAACTATTTTCCAACCCAGACTGACTAAGATAGGCAGATACAAGTACTGAAGACAGAATCTCACCATAGCACACCAGAAGATCATAAGCTTCATTTCTATCTTTTGGCGCTTGTCCCTTTAATAAAATACTTATTTTATCGAAAACAGGTGTCAATATTTCTTCTATCTGTAACTTGTCATGGAACAGCATTTTGGCCAATCCCATATGAAATGCTTTGATTCTGCCATACGAAGAAGAGAAATCCCTCCCAATAATCCAGTCAGCCCACAGTTCTTCAAACGCATTAGTCATTTTCCCAAAAGCAGAGACCACTAAAAAAAGATCCTGACTCAATCGTCCTGAAACCCGGGCCCGGACAATCTCAGCCATCTGCTCAATTCCATTCGAATCATTAAGGACACCACCGCCAAATTTGTAAACCAGCATAATTCCCCTTTTTTGTAAATGTAAAATAATTCTCTCATCTTTGATATAATACCTTTTAACTGGATCCGATGTATTCATATAATATCACTACCTTAAACGAGTTTATCATTAAACGCCAGGCAGATTTTCCATATGCCAAAGGTGAATTATCCCGATTATTAAGTCATATTGGAACTGCGGCCAAAATTGTCAGAAAAAAAAGAATCAAATAAGAAAAATATTTGCTTATGAATCTACTCTTTTTACTCAATCTATGACAAGGTATTTTATCTATGTTGATCAATAAAAAAAACTACATCCTGATTTTTTGCTTTACCTTTTTCCTGGTGAGTGCTTATGCACAGGAACGTCCAAAAATCGGACTGGTTTTGAGTGGTGGCGGAGCGAGTGGCTTAGCACATATTGGTGTATTGAAAGTAATAGAGCGCGCCGGAGTCCCAATTGATTACATTGCCGGCACCTCAATGGGGTCTATTGTTGGAGCACTATATGCCGTTGGTTACAGCCCCGACGAGATGGATTCTCTGGTTCAGCTTCAAGACTGGGAAGCACTCTTGTCAGACCAAATACCGCGTGCCGACATGTCTTTTGAGGCTAAGCTGAAAGTTGAAAAATATTTCTATTCCTTTCCTATTAATAAAACCGGTATCCAATTACCCTCCGGATTAGTAGCGGGGCACAGCATCACCAATATGTTAGCCGATTTTACCTTCCCAGCATACAAGGTTCGTAATTTTTCTGAATTGCACATTCCGTATTTATGTATTGGAGCTGATATTGAAACTGGTGAGGAAGTTGTATTAAAAACAGGAGTTCTACACGATGCCATCCGTGCCTCCATGGCCATCCCAACATACTTCACCCCTATTGAAATTAACAAGCAACTATTGATAGATGGAGGTTTCATCAATAATTTCCCAGCCGACCAGGCCATCTTAATGGGTGCGGATTTCATCATTGGGGTGGATGTTCAGCGTGTTTTATCTAACAAAAGCGAACTGACCAGCATGGTCAATATTATGAAACAGATGTCCTCTTTGACAAGGGAGGAGGTCAATAAGCAAAACAGAGATCTATGTGATATTCTTATACGGCCTAGAACAAAAGGAGCTAGTGTTTGGAGTTTTGATATGGTAGAAGAAATTATTGCCAATGGGGAAGAAATAGCTATGGAACACTGGGAATCACTAGTTGCTCTTGGAGAAAACATTCGTAAAATGGGTGATGTGATACCAATTCAACGAGCTGCTCTTCCACGAATTGACTCAGTATTCATAAGTGAGATTCGGTATTCAGGACTTGAAAATGTTACAGAAGAGTTTATTTGGTCAAAAATAGATCTCCCTTTCCCAGCATACCTAAAGCCTGATCAAATCTCTGCTGGACTCCGACGGGCCTTTGGCACCAATTACTTCAGCAAAGTCACTTACCAGTTGGATTCTATTAATAATGGAACCAGGCTATTAATCAGGGTAGAAGAAAAAAATGAAGACCAGGCCCATGTAGGCTTGCATTATGATAATCTGTTTAATGCCTCCTTACTTTTAAATGTCAACTTCAGAAATCTTTGGAAAAAAGGCGACCAATTTAATATCGACCTTTCTCTCGGTGAAAACCCACATTTTGATGCTTCATATTATTTTCTTACTCACAAACGGCAGAACTATGGATTCTCAGCAGAATATAACAGGATAGTGGCCTATGATTATTTGGAAGGTCGAAAAACAGGAGAAAGTAAATACCATGATGTAATACTTGATATTGCAACCCGGACAAGCTTTAACAATGTTTTTTCGCTCTCAACTGGGCTTCAGGGAGAGTTTGCAGCAATTGCTCCTAGTATAAATATTCTTGATATCAGTTCATTTAACTCAAAAATGCTGAATTTTTATTCTCATTTGATTAAAGACAATTATAACCGAATGGCTTTCCCAACCCGAGGAGAAAAAGTAGAAGTCCTGGCAAAATTGCTTGCAAATTTTACAGATCAGGGACTATATCCGGCCTTCATTATAAATTATCGCCACCACAGAGCATTCGAACTCAGCCAACGCCTGAGTTTGCAAGTTGGATTCAATACCGGATTGGCACTTGGGGATTCTATTCCCTACCCATACAGATCCTATGTGGGTGGCCTTGGATATTATCATAAATCAGTATTTCCCTTTGTGGGTATGAACTATATGGAGAGAGCAGCCAATCATGCTATGGTTGGTGTAATAAACCTTCAATTTAATATCAAAGGAAATCATTATGCAATTTGGAAGAACAATGCAGGAAAATCTTTTAACTACTTCCATGAATTGAAAAAACACGAAACAAGTCTTTTCGGCACTGGCCTAACATACGGTTACAGCACTCCTTTTGGGCCTATTGAAGGGACAGTAATGATCTCAAACAACTCTCTCAAGCCACTGATTTTCATTAATATCGGATATTGGATAAAGTAAACAAGATGACAAATGAAAAGTGACAAATGAAAATTTTTCTTACTCGTCATTCATCATTCGTCACTCGTCACTCTTTTTTCTATCTTTGCCCCACTCTTGGATAAAAAAGAGCTCATATCTCTCTATAATCATCACCCGAATGTTTCATTAATTCGGGCTTTCCTGCGTGAGGATACTGATAAAACATTACACCTGAACGGTCTCTTAGGTTCCTCGCCAGCACTTTTGTTAGCCTGTCTTGAATCAGACCAGAAAAATACACGGTTAATCCTCATGAACGACAGAGAGGAGGCAGCATATTTTTACAACGACCTGTCTAACCTGCTCGGAACCCAATACGTCTACTACTTTCCTTCCAGCTATAAACGTTCGCTACGGATGCAGCAACTTGACAAGGACAATGTGATGTTGCGGACGGAAGTTCTGAACAGAATGGCAAGTAGAAATCGGAAAGCTCTTGTAGTAACGTATCCAGAAGCACTTCTGGAAAAAGTAGTATCAAAAAAAGACCTCCGGGATAATACCCTTCATTTGAAAAAGGATGAAGAAGTTAACCTGGAATTTATCATTGAGATATTAGAAGAATATGAATTTGAGCGATTTGACTTCGTATATGAACCAGGGCAATTCTCTGTTCGTGGTGGAATTATTGATGTTTTTTCATATTCTGCAGAAAAACCATACAGAATTGATTTTATCGGCAATCAGGTGGAATCAATCAGAAGTTTTGAGGTTGAAACACAACTTTCAATTCGAAAACATGCAAGCATCTCAATTGTTCCGAATTTAAATGACAGACTCAAAGCTGAAACAGCACAAACGCTTTTTGACTTCCTGCCTGATGGATCAGAATTGTGGTCGAAAAACCTGGAGTTTTGCTTGAATCGTATCGATCAAATACTTACCGGTATTGAGGTAAAGACTAATTCAGAAATAAGAACACTCAGTGAAGCCGCCACTGAAGATGACGAAATCCTTGATCCTGCCAGTTTTCGAGCTAAACTGGCAGACAGTGTAATAATTCAAAAGCAGCTTGACCTTATCCGAATTACAGAATTCGGTCAAAAGCATTTCTTCCCTTCACGGAAAAGCTATTTCTTCAACACAAGTGCTCAACCTCAGATCAATAAGAATTTTGATCTTCTACTAGAAAAGCTGACACAAAACCAGGCAGATCTATACCATAACATTCTTCTGAGTGAAAATCCGAAACAGCTTGATAGACTTGAGGTCATTTTAAATCCAGACGCAGATGAAAAAAAGTCCTTATTTGACCGCTTGGAGCTGGAGCTTCATGAAGGATTTTATGATCATGATCTCCGCATAGCTTGTTTTACAGATCACCAGTTATTTGATCGATATCATAAGTTTAAGCTCCGTAGAAGTTTTTCTAAAAAAGAAGCCCTCAGTATTAAAGAGCTTACAGGGCTTCACCCTGGCGATTTCATAGTCCATGTTGATCATGGTATCGGACAATTTGGCGGTCTTGAAAAGATTAAGATTAACGGCAGATGGCAGGAGGCGATCAAATTAGTATATCGCGACATGGACACGCTGTTTGTTAGCATCCATTCTCTTCATCGAATCAGCAAATACAAAGGAAAGGAAGGCGAATCTCCCAAAATGTATAAGTTGGGATCCGGAGCATGGCAAAAACTAAAGCAGAAAACCAAGAGTAAGATCAAGGACATTGCCAAAGATTTGATTGCCCTTTATGCCAAACGAAAATCAGAAGAAGGATATGCCTTTTCTCCAGATACATATATCCAACACGAACTGGAGGCCTCATTTATTTATGAAGACACTCCTGATCAATGGAAGGCTACTCGTGCAGTAAAAGAGGATTTAGAATCAAAAAATCCCATGGATCGCCTTGTGTGCGGAGATGTGGGCTTTGGTAAAACAGAAATTGCAATCAGAGCAGCCTTTAAAGCGGTAAGTGACTCCAGACAAGTGGCTATCCTTGTTCCCACCACTATACTTGCACTTCAACATTTCAGAACCTTTTCCGATCGATTGAAAAAATTTCCTGCTAACGTGGAATATATAAGTCGATTACGGAGTCAAAAGGATCAAACACGTGTACTGAAGGATCTCGAAACAGGAAAGGTTGATATTCTTATCGGGACACATAAACTAATCTCCCCAAGAACTAAATTCAAAGATCTTGGCCTGCTAATCATCGACGAAGAACAGAAATTCGGTGTAGCAATGAAGGAAAAGCTGAGGCAGATGAAAGCCAATGTGGACACTTTAACCCTGAGTGCAACCCCAATCCCTCGTACTTTACAATTTTCAATGATGGGTGCTCGTGACTTGAGTATTATGAACACTCCTCCAGCGAACCGCCATCCAATAATTACTGAGTTACATACTCTTAATGAAGAACTTATCAAGGAAGCACTGGAATATGAAATGGACCGGGGAGGTCAGGTTTTTATTATACATAACCGGGTGCAAAATATAGCTGAGGTAGAAAGCCTCGTAAACCGTGTTGTCCCAAAAGCCAGAACTACTGTAGTCCATGGCCAAATGGAAGGTCGGCATTTAGAGGATCGTATGCTGAGATTCATAAATGGGGATCAGGATGTTTTGATTGCCACTTCAATTATTGAAAACGGACTGGATATACCAAATGCCAACACCATTATTATCAATAACGCCCATCATTTTGGCTTGAGTGATCTGCACCAATTACGTGGACGGGTGGGACGATCAAATAAAAAAGCATTTTGCTACCTGATTGCGCCTCCACTACACCTCCAAACTCCGGAATCCAGGAGAAGATTGAAAGCTATTGCCGAGTATTCAGAGCTGGGGAGTGGTTTCAATATCGCCCTGCAGGATCTGGATATCCGTGGAGCCGGGAATTTACTGGGTGCTGAACAAAGTGGCTTTATTGCAGATATCGGTTTTGAAACCTATCAGAAGATATTAAATGAGGCACTTGCGGAGATCAGAGACTCGGAGAATCAGAGACTCGGAAAATCAGAGACTCGGAAAATCGGAGAATTAGAGAATCAGAAACCCGGAGATTCAAATACTCAAAAAGTGAGGAGCGAGGGCGCGAAGGAACTTAGGGACGTGAGAGCAAAGAGTACGGGGGAAAAGGATTCAGTTGGAAATGATGACAAGAATCTTCAGAATTCAGATGAGGTAATTTTTGGTCAAAATCAAACCTCTTTTGTTACCGATGTTACTATTGATTCCGATCTGGCATTGCTTTTTCCGGAATCATATATTGAATCCACAACCGAGCGAATAAGATTATACAGGGTGCTTGATGATATCCCTGATGAGGATGAACTGCAAAAATTTTCAGGTCATTTAATTGATCGATTCGGACCAATTCCTCCCCAAACTGAAGAACTGATGAACATGGTGCGTTTGCGTTGGATGGCAATGAATATGGGAATTGAGAGGATAATGATGAAAAATGGGAAACTGGTAGTATATTTCATGAGTAACCAAGAAGCTCCTTTCTACCAGTCACCAGTATTTGGACATATTTTGCAGTATATTCAACAAAATCCAAGGAAATGTGAAATGAGGGAAAAAAACGGAAAACTTGCCTTGAGTTTTGGTCAGACTCATACTGTTAAGGATGCCCTCAATAAGTTTGGAAGCATTCTAAACTATTGACATTAATAGAAACTCAAATATTAATGAAATCCTGTTGTACGAATTTCAGGACGTAAAAAGTTAGTTCTGTAGAGACACATCGACGTGTCTCCACAGAATAAAAGTTCTATTGAAGATGCACTTTTAAAAAGTTGTCCATCGCCCGATAGAAATCGAAACGGTTCTCTTCATTTGCAAATCCGTGTCCCTCATTATCTTTAACCATGTATTCCACTTCAATCCCACGTTCCTTCATTGCTGCAACCATTTGGTCAGCCTCATCCTTATTTACACGCGGATCTTTTGCTCCCTGAGCTACAAAAAGAGGGGCTGTGATTTTGTCTGCATGCATAACTGGAGAAACCTCAGCCATCATTACACTGTCAGCTTTTGGATCGCCCACCATCTCATACATCATCGCCAACAAAGGTTCCCAGTATGGAGGAATAGTTTGCATGAAAGTGAACAAATTAGACACACCAACATAATCTACCCCAGCAGCATAAAGATCCGGCTCTTTTACCAGACCCATAAGTGTGGCATAACCTCCATAGCTTCCCCCAAATATTGCAATTCGCTCAACATCAGCTATCCCCTGATCAATTAGCCATTGTGTCCCATCTGTGATATCATCTTGCATTTCTTTACCCCATTTTTGGAAAGAAGCCTCCCAAAAAGTTCTGCCAAATCCCGTGGATCCACGAAAATTCATCTGTAAAACTGCATATCCACGATTAGCCAGAAACTGAATTTCAGGATTGAATCCCCAACTATCACGTGCCCAAGGCCCTCCATGCGGATTTACCACAGCAGGAAGGTTCTTGGCTGTTTCAGGAGTATATCCTTTAGGCAGGGTCAAATAGCCTTCAATAGTAAGGCCATCTCTACTTGTATATCTTATTGGGAACTGTTGACCCATTTCATTTTCATCGATCCAGGGACTAACATCAACAATTTTGTCGAGCTTATCATTCACTTGATCATATAAATAATAGGTCCCTAATGAACGATCGCTGTATGTCCTTACTATATAAACGGTTTCATCTTTATTGGAAGATCCGATGGACACATTATAAGCAGGTAATTTCTGTTCCAGATTGGACCGAAGGCTCTTCGCTTTTTCATCAAAGTAATAACGTTGAATCTTTGCTCCTTCCCATGCAACTCCAGTAAGTGTTTTACGCTTGCGTGAATAAAAGACAGAAGTCAAATCGTAATTTTCAACTTCATATAAAACTTCTATTTCCTTACCATTTGCAATATCAAACAGAACCAGTGCAGTCTTGTCGCGGTTAAGATTCGACAAAGCATAAACGTTTTTATTATCAAAGGTGAAGAAAACAGGAGAAGCTGATTCTTTAAAGCTTGTTGTTATCACCGATTTCCATTCGTCATCTTCAGTTTCGCGATATAATATACTCGTGTTTACGCCATCCACAATGGCTATTGCTACCCTAAGTTTACCATCATGATCAAACATCCATCCCTGAATGTTCCCGGGATTCTCTGCAAGCATGAACATCTCTCCGGTACTCAGATCCAGTCGGTAAGGGTCGAAAACCTGTGGAATCCGCTTATTTAGTCCAATAATGATCTCGTTAGGTATATCTTCCAAATCATCTAAAATCATAGTCTTAACTCCTTCAAAATCAGTGTAGCACTGCAACTCTGACCCATCAACATTAACTCCGTAAAGTTTATGATTCTCATCTCCTCCCTGATCTTGCAGGTAAAGAATTTTACTAT
>JAUVKA010000366.1 GCA_030592205.1 Bacteroidota bacterium
GAAACTCCGAAGTATTTGAACTGCCATGGTCGTTTGGTTGACATGTCCAAACCATTGATAATGGGCATTCTGAATATTACTCCTGATTCCTTTTTCGACGGAGGAAGCTATTCTTTGCCTGAAGATCAGGAACGGCGAATAAATGAAATGATCGGCGAGGGAATGGATATTTTGGATATAGGTGCCTATTCTTCACGACCGGGAGCAAGCCATATTAGCTCTGAGGAGGAATGGACCAGGTTGGAGCCGGTATTAGAAATGATCAGCGAAAAGTTTGAAAAACAGTTATTATCTATTGATACCTTTCGCTCTGAAATTGCCCGTCGGGCGGTGAAAGATTTTGGAGTTTCAATTGTCAACGACATTTCAGGAGGATCTCTTGATGATAAAATGCTGGATACGATTGCCGGCTTGCAGGTGCCTTATGTAATGATGCATATGAAGGGGACGCCACAAACTATGCAGGAAAAGCCAGAGTATGAGGATGTTATCGAAGACATAATGAAGTACTTCAACTCCCGGATCTGGAGTTTAAGGGAGAGGGGCATAAAGGATATTATTATTGATCCTGGCTTTGGCTTTGGTAAAACAATCGATCAGAATTACGAGATTCTTGAAAAGCTGAATCAGTTTCATATATTTAACCTGCCAATACTTGTTGGTTTGTCGCGAAAATCGATGATTTATAAGTTTCTAAATCAAAATCCGTCGGAAGCATTAGATGGAAGTATTGTATTACAAGTAATTGCATTACAAAAAGGGGCTCAAATTATTAGAACGCACGATATTGCAGCAGCAGATATTTGTCGGAAATTAGTAGAAAAGGTTTCGGCATACCGATAAATACCTATTTTTATATATTTAAAAGCCAATGGGATTTATTTTTGAAAATATTAGAATTCTTGATATCCTGGATATTTTGCTGGTAGCATTTCTCCTTTACCAGCTATATTTGCTTATCCGGGGAACCGTAGCTATTCATATCTTCTACGGAGTATTCATCCTATACTTGATGTGGACCTTAGTCAAGGCTTTGAATATGCAGCTATTAGGTTCAATTCTTGGACAATTCATAGGCCTTGGATTAATAGCTCTGCTCATTGTTTTTCAGCAGGAAGTAAGGCGATTTCTTTTAATTTTAGGTACCCGATATACCAGAAACAAAAAGTTTTCATTGGAAAAACTATTCAATTTTCGACCAAATCAGGAATCCGTTTGGGACTTCGAGCCTATCATTGAGGCATGTGAACATTTATCATCCTCCAAAACCGGAGCTTTAATTGTCCTTGCAAAAACATCAGAATTAAGGATTTTTGCTGAAACCGGGCAGGTTTTAGATGCAAAAATTTCCTCCTCATTACTGGAAACTATTTTTCATAGTGGGTCACCCTTGCATGATGGGGCAGCTATTCTGGTCAAAAATAAGATTCGGGCAGCTCGTTGTATTTTACCCCTCACCGAGAACCCCATTGTACCTGCTCACCTGGGAATGAGGCATCGGGCTGCAGTGGGAATGTCGGAAAACAGCGATTCATTTGTGATTGTTGTTTCCGAGGAAACCGGCGATATATCTTATGCTAATCAAAGTGATGTTCATTTTAAGATACCTCCTAATCAATTGAAGACCGCATTAATGGAAGTTTTTAAAGAAAAATAGGATGGAACAGTTTCTTGATTCTCTTATTTGGAGTAATAAGCATCTAACGGTTACAGTTCTTTCACTTGTCTGGATCGGGATTATTCTGGTAATTACTATTGCCTTAAACTGGTTTCTGAGGCGTATGATTATGAGGACAAAAAGTCTGGAGGGGGCCCTATCAGGATTTGCCAGAAGATTATTGCTCATTATCAACCTTGTTATTTGGATTGTGGCTGCAGGCGTGATCCTTGTTGCACTGGGATTGGATATTAGTGCAGCCATGGTACGTCCTCTGATTGAAAGTGATCACTTCAATCTTCAGCCAATACATTTTTTTCTGGCTGCCTTTGTGATTTTAGGTACCCGGATTTTACTCATGGGACTGGAAAAGCTGTTTGGGTTGGATTCTTTCATTACCCCGGGAGAATCCTCAAGGAAGAAGAGCGTACTTAAATTCTTAAGCTATATCATTTGGCTTATTGCCATTCTGGTTATTCTAAATCTAACCGGATTAAAGCTTACCATTTTTCTGGGAGCTGGAGCCGCACTCCTGGTGGGTATTGGATTTGGCTTGCAGCAGATTTTTGCAGATTTAATTTCTGGAATATTTTTACTTTTTGAAGGGAATTTGAGAGAAGATGACATTGTAGAACTGAACAATGGAACTGTTGGGAGAGTCACATTCATTGGCGCCCGAACCTCTAAGGTTAAAACCCGGGATAATGTTGTGTTGATAATTCCTAATTCTCATTTCATCAGTCAGGAAGTAATTAATTGGTCGCATATTGAATCACAAACCCGTTTTAATGTTGATGTTGGTGTAGCTTATGGGTCTGATGTTCAGCTTGTAAAAAAAGTTCTTCTTGCATGTGCCCAGGATAATAATGATATATCTTCATCACCTAAACCATTTGTTCGGTTTCAGGATTTTGGTGATTCCTCCTTGGATTTTAGTCTTTACTTCTGGACAGCCAACACATTTGAGGTAGAGAATCTTAAGTCGGATATACGCTTTGCCATAGAAAAGAACTTCCGGGACAATAATATCCAAATTCCTTTCCCTCAGAGGGATGTACACATGATAGAATAAAGGCTCAAGGCTCAAGGCTCAAGCCGTGGCCTTGATGACAGTTATCCAGTCATTCTATTTGATAATCCATCTGTAATATGTACATTTATGGGACGAACCATAAAGATTAATCCCAGATTTCATACTCTTTGAATTGATGATTACAGACCTCAATAATGCTTAAACCTATGGGAAGTAATTCGAGTGTCAATCGCCATGTGAAATTATTACTACTGTTGGCGAGTGCAAAGTGGTACAGTCGACATGAACTTATTAAACGCCTGGAGATATCAGAAAGAGCCTTTTACCGGTACATTCACAATTTGAGGGAATGCGGAGTTGTTATTGTTTCTGATTCTGAATTGGAAGACCGGCTTCTGTTACAAAGAATGATTATAGAAAAGAAAGGAGACTATGTCTCTGAGGACGAAATTCAAAATGAGGTTTATCCTAACAATACTATTTATCAGTAAATAAGCAGTGCTAATTGTGAGCAAAAATAAGGTTTTGTGAAATAGTATTATTGATGATTATCTATTACCTTTGTAGGTAGGTTAAACCCCAAAAATAAGGGTTTATATTACCACATATAATAATGGCAGTAAGTACAACTCAATACAAAAATATCAAGCCTGAACATGTTGAGTTTCTGATGTTTCTTGATGATAACGAAATTGACGTGTTTGATATTGATCAGGTAAGAACAGAATATGAGAAGAGCATTGACATTAATGAAATGCTGGAAAATTTGTGCCGCCAAAAAATGCTGCACCGCATAGAACGCGGTAAATATGTCAGATATTCATTCCGAGATCCCTATACAATTTCAAACTATCTTGTAAGTGATGGTGTGGTTGCATACTGGTCGGCACTGAACTTGCACGGCATGACAGAACAGATAAGCAATACCGTTTTCGTGCAAACCGCAAAACAAAAACAAGATAAGCTGGTTTTTAACACCCAATATAAATTTGTAAAAGTGAAATCCCAAAAAATACTTGGTATAGAAATGCATGGATATGGTAATAATGCCTACAGACTGAGCGATATGGAAAAAACTATTATTGATTGTTTTGATTTGCCGCAATATGGCGGTGAATTTCCGGGCATTATTCGTGCATTTGTTTCTCATCGTTTTAGTCAACAAAAGCTTATAAAGTACGGCCAATCAATTTGTAATAATGCAGCCATTAAAAGAATGGGATACATAGCTGAGTTATGTGATTTGCCAGTGAAAAGATTTATAAGTTTTGCGAAATCCAAGGTGACAAAAACAATAAGCAAATTTGATATCAATGGATACAATGATGGAGTCATAAAAACTAACTGGGGACTCCGCCTGAACATACCAGAAGAGAATATTAAAGAATTCAAGAATTACTAACCAGAATGATATTAAAAAGAGAAATAGCAGACAAGGCCAATGAGTGGGGAGTTCTTCCTGATACAGTAGATAAGGATTGGGTGCTAGGGCATTTCCTGCGTTCTTTTTTTTCTCATCCAGATATCTTAGAACAGTTTGTTTTTAAAGGAGGTACTGGTTTGAGGAAGTGCTATTTCTCTGATTATCGTTTCTCAGAAGATTTGGACTTTACATTATTAGACCCAAATTTTAAAGTGGATAAATCTC
>JAUVKA010000266.1 GCA_030592205.1 Bacteroidota bacterium
GGTCCCTGAGCCGATAGGTTTTCTATTTTATGATAGGATTGATACAATGCCGGACGAATCAATTCAGTCATTCCTGCATCCAGAATAGCGAATTTTGTGTTAATTCCCTTTTTTAGGAATAATACTCTGGAAATCAAACTTCCGGATACTGCAACCAATGACCTGCCCAACTCGAAATGTATTTGCTGCTTGGGCCGTAGGTCTAGGTGATCAATAAAGATCTGGAAGAACCTATCAAAGTCAGGCAATTTATCTGGCTGAGTATAATCTATCCCCAGTCCACCACCAAGGTTGATATGCTCTGTTATAATGCGCTTATTCGAAAACCAATCTTGAATCTGATTTACTCTGCTGCACAATCCTTTAAACACATCTAAATTAGTGATCTGCGATCCTATATGAAAATGCAGACCTACGAGACTGAGGTTTTTAAGAGTTGTTAAAAGGGCAATAATTTCCTCAAACTCCCAGGGATTGATTCCAAATTTGTTCTCTTCAATGCCGGTGGTTATATAATGATGAGTTTTCGCATCCACATTTGGATTAATACGCAGGGCGATTCGTGCCGTCTTACCATTTCGCCTGGCCAGATTATTGATTTCAACCAGTTCCTGGATCGATTCAACATTAAATGAGAAGATATCATATTTCAATCCTGTAAGAATCTCTTTATCGCTTTTACCAACTCCGGCAAAGGCGATGGATTTTGTTGGAAATCCAGCTTTTACCGCAACTTCAATCTCTTCACCACTTACACAATCTGCACCAAAACCTGCTGCGACCATGGAATCCAAAATGGTCTTGTTTGCATTGGCTTTCAAGGCGTAATGCATGTGAAAACCGAATTTTTCCACCGCCTGTCTGACTTTTTCAATGTTGAATTCAAGCACCCCCGTATCATAATAGTAGAAAGGTGTTTCCAGCTTTGAGAATTGGCGTACGGGATATTCCGTCTTCATTTTTATTGAAACAGGTTTTTACTCAGATTGTTTAAAGCTTTAATTTTGTCTTTTGTGCTGATCAACAGGCTGATATTATTGCTGCTGGAACCATAGGAGATCATCCTTACGGGAACATCATCCAGGGCATTAAACACCTCCCTGGCAACACCTTCTTTCTCGGCGATCAAATCTCCCACAACGCAAACTATTGTTTGATCAGAATGTGTTTCAACATCGGCATAGTGCCCGAGATCTCTAATTATATCGTCGAGATGGTCGGTTTGGTCAATGGTAACAGAAACTGATACCTCCGAGGTGGTAATCATATCTATGGAAGTCCGGTAATTCTCGAAAATCTCGAATACTTTCCTTAAAAAGCCGAATGCCAATAACATCCTGCCTGAGCGAATACGAATGACAGTGATCCCATCTTTTGCAGCAACAGCCTTTAATCCGCCTTCGCTTGTGCCGGCTGTAATCAGGGTTCCCGGAGAGTCCGGATCCAGAGTATTCTTTAGTCTGACCGGAATATTTTTTTCTCTTGCAGGTCGGATACTGGTAGGATGAAGAATCTTAGCTCCGAAATAAGCCAGCTCGGCAGCTTCAGCATAGGATAATTGCCCTATCGTTTTGGTTTTTTCCACAAACCGGGGGTCATTATTGTGAAAACCATCGATATCGGTCCAGATCTGAATCTCACTGGCTTTTACAGCCACCCCAATAAGTGAAGCAGTATAATCTGATCCACCCCGCTTGAGATTATCGATTTCACCAAAAGCATCACGACAGATAAATCCCTGAGTTATAAATAGTTTATCTTCGGGATATTTCTCCAGTTCGCGATGCAGGTTTTCCCTGATATAATAATCATCAGGCTCCTGATTTTTATCAATCCGCATGAAATTAAGGGATTGAAGCAGCACCGAGAATGTACCTTGTTCTTCAAGGAGATAATGCAGCAGGGCAGTAGAGAGCATTTCTCCCTGGGCTAAAACGGCTTTTTCTTCAAACAAAGTGAAAAGATCACGATTAAAATTTTCCAGGTAATTAAAATGAGACTCAATAAGTTCTTTTCCTTTTTGTTTTCCTTCTGAAGAACTAAGAAGATCCTGGATGACTTCAAGGTACTCTGATTTCAATTTAGCCAGCAAGGCTCGTGCAGATATTTTGTCCTGCTTGTATAGGTAAGAAGCATATTCTTCCAATGCATTAGTGGTGCCCGCCATTGCCGACAAAACAACGATTTTTGGTGTGTCGTTGGAAATAAGGCTAGCTACATCACGCATCCTTGATGCTGAGCTAACCGAAGTTCCTCCAAATTTCAGAACCAGGAGACCTTGGTTGTTTTCCATGTTAAACCTTCCCGAGTTTATGAAGTTCAGGGCCTAGTGATAAATATTTGATCCAGGGGTTTTCCCCGAATGAACTTTTGCTTCGGGGTTCAAAGGTAACTAATAGCCAGTTGCCAGCCATAAACATTAGGTAAAAAAAGTTAATTTTGTCCAGCTCAAGCAGTTTTACTTATGGTTAAAAAGTTCCTTCCTCTGATCATCCTGCTTTTAATAGCAATTCCTATAGGACTATTTTATGTTTTCTTTCGAGATGTCGAGAGTAAGGATCAGCGCGGCATTTCTTTCGAAGCAGTACCCGAGAATGCTATTATGTTGTTGGAGAACCAATCTTTAACAGATTTTTTTAACACCATCAGCTCAGCCCGGAGGATTAGGGAAAGCATGAATCTGGTTGACGAATTGGAACCTGTATTCTCCCGGCTTCTGCATTTTGATACCCTTATGCAACAAGGGACTTCTTTAGTAGGGCGATTTAAGAGTGTCCCATTTTTTCTATCGATTCATCAAACAGGGGATAATCAGTTCGATTATTTTGTCGTTATCCGGTCAGGGGGAAAAGTTGGTGTGACTGAAATGGCTGGATTAATTGAGGATTTCTCAGGTAAAAAGGGGAATAGTTCACACAGAACATATATCCGTACCAAGATTACCCGTCTGAGTTTTGGTGAGGGATCGGAAGATATATTGATTTCCGAATTGAAGGATTATATTCTGATCTCCCCGTCGGAGACTCTGGTTGAAGTGGACATCAGGCAGATACGAGAAGGTATTAGTCTGCAAGATCAGGAGGATTTTAACAAGGTAGCACTATCGGCCGGCAAGAATGTCCATGGAAATATGTTCATCAACCTATCACGTTTCCCTGGATTTGTTAGTCGCTCTTTGTCTGATAATGGTGCGAAAAATGCCAGAGATAAGAATTATGGAACCTGGTTGGAACTGGATCTGACTTTCCGACCTGAGGCCATATTATTAAATGGCTTTGCGAGTTCTGGAGATACGGTTGCCTGGATGGATATTTTCAAGCATCAGGAGCCACAAAAGATTGAGATTGACAGGGTGCTTCCGGCTAATTGCATGAGCTTTTTCGCCATTGGATTTAATGATCCGGAAAAATATTATGAGGATTTGGAGGCTTTCTTGTCAAGCACCGGATCTTACCGTCAACGGCAAGCTGATATTAATGAATTACAGAGAGTTACTGGTCAGGAAGCTATTGCCCATTGTCTTAGCTTCGTTAATAGGGAAGCTGGGCTCGCATATTTGCCAGGCTTTGATACCGGGATTGAAAAAGCAGTTATTATTGGTACTCAAAGTCGTAATATGGCTATGGAAATCCTCACCGACTGGATGTCTTCGTTGGCAGTGAAAGAGGGGAAGCAAATTGGGGATTATCAATATACATACAGAATTGACCGGGAGCGTCAGCATTTGATATACAAAATGCCTGTCCAAAAGCTTCCTGAGTTACTTTTTGGCCCAATGTTCAGTGAGGTTAAAGGCCGCTATTTTGGATTTGCAGGGAATTACCTGATTATTGCTGATACGCGGCAGGCCATACAGGATATTATATATTTTAACGAGTTGAATAAAACCCTTTCAACTGACCCTACATTTCAAAGCACTGTTGAGTCAATTGTAAGCAGATCAAACTTTTATTTTTATTCTGCTCCTTTTCGATCAGCTCCATTATATACTCATAAGCTAAATCCCGACTGGGGGAAATGGATTGTGAGAAATGAGAAGTTTTTGCAAAAGATGGGTGCTTTCTCTTTACAAGTTCAGAGCCAGTCGCGCAGTGATCTTTATTTTTTCAATCTGATAATTAAGTTTGCCGACAATTCACCTGACCGGCCTGAGACGATATGGGAAAGCAGGTTAGAAACCACATTAAATTTTAAACCTGTATTGGTCACTAATCACAGTACCAGGGCCAAGGAGATATTGATCCAGGATGAGGCAAACAAGTTGTACCTTGTAAACAGCTCTGGTCGAATTCTTTGGAACTTACCACTTGAGGAGGCTATACGCTCTGAGGTATTTCAGATAGATTATTACAAGAACGGAAAACTTCAATACCTCTTTTCTACGGATAATGAGCTGCACCTGCTTGACAGGGAAGGTAATTATGTGGATAAATACCCCATCCATCTGAGGGCAACGGCTACCAATGGCATGGCCCTCTTTGATTACGATAATAATCGGGATTACAGGATATTTATAGCTTGTGATGATCAGAAGGTATATCTATATAATAAAACCGGAAATCTGGTAAAAGGTTGGGACTTTGAAAAAACGGAGGGGGTAGTTAGTCATCCTGTTTTATTTCAGCGAATAGGGAATAAGGATTACATTATTTTCTCTGATGAAATGCGGGTTTATATACTCGACAGGCGGGGATCTGTACGAGTGAGTCCTGAAAAGCAATTTGCCCGCTCAGCCAATAATAATCTCCTTTATGAAGGTCCACATGCAGGACAGGAAGCTAGATTAGTTGTAACAGATGTTGAAGGCACGGTAAATTATATTTATTTCAACGGGAAGATGAAAAGTAAGCAAATTAAAAAGCTAGGGCCCGATCATTACTTTGAATATCAGGATCTTGATAAAGATGGTCAACGTGATTTTATTTTCCTGGAGGAGGATAGGCTGGAGGTTTTTGGTTCTGACGGCCTTGAGATGTTTACTAAAAAGATGGATGCGAAAATTACCCATTCACCGGCTATTTATCGCTTCCCGGGTAACGAGAAAAAGATCGGGGTGGTAACCAGGAGTCGTGAAGAGATATATCTGGTAAATTCTGACGGCTCGCTATATGATGGTTTCCCCCTTCGAGGACGAACCATGTTTTCCATTGGATATCTTACATCTTCAAAAAATGAATTTAACTTGCTTGTTGGTGGGGATAATCTATTCCTGTATAACTACCGTGTCAAATAATTCTTCCATTCCAGTATGGGACTAATATCGCTTTTATTGGTTGGCCTGGGATTGGCCGTGGATTCATTTGCTGTGTCTGTCTGTACAGGGGTAATAACACGGGCAGTCAAGTGGAAACAATCATTGAGAGTAGGCCTGGTTTTGGGTTTGATTCAGGGAGTTGCACCTATTATTGGTGGTTTTGTTGGGCTAAGTTTGAAGAGCTTAATTCAATCCATCGACCACTGGATTGCATTCATATTGCTGGCTGCTGTGGGTGGTAAAATGATTTGGGATGGAATACTACTAAAGAAAAATGTACCCAGAGGTAATCTGCTTAAGATAAATGCTCTGGTTACAATGGGAGTGGCCACCAGCATTGATGCACTTGTTGTAGGCATAGGGTTTGGTATACTTGGTGTAGATCTCTGGCTCGCCGGTCTCATCATAGGTCTGACAACTTTTATAGTAGTCACATCTGGCGTGATGCTTGGAGCTCGTTTCTCTCAGCTGACCCGCCTCCGATTGGAAATTGTTGCGGGATTGGTGTTGATTGGTATTGGTGTGAGGATTTTGATGGAGCATTTGGCGAACGGTGTATAATTGTTAATCCCCTACGGGGAATGGAAATTGTACTGCAATGAATTGTGCTACAATTATTTAACCGCTACGCGGTAATATTTCATTGTATTTTGCCCAACCAACCCACCACCTGATTTACATTAACCCCGGGGCACAAGACCCCGGGCTACAACGGTCATGGATTCCGATAATCCGGGATTTCGCAACTCGCAACCCGCAACCTGCAACCTGCAAC